>JBAVVQ010000162.1:0-18125 GCA_049697375.1 Rhodomicrobium sp. | reverse complement strand
GCATTTCGCAGCTTGTGGACGTTTTGCATCAGCGTGGCATTCCCTTCATATTCGCAAGCTGTTATGGCCCAGGAGGGGTCGATGCGCGCTGGTCCGGCAGTCCCGTCCTCCAAAAGCCGTTTACCGGAACCGATCTGCGAAGGGCCCTTCTTGCTACGCTTAAAAACACTTCGAAATCCCAGCGCTGCTTAGCTCCGGCCTGGAGCTAATACGCTCTAGGGCCTCGCCTTAATGAGGCGAAACGAGCCTCAACGTGTCCAAAAAAGGCGGCCGATCAATCGCAATTAAAGATTATTTAACAATTAATTGTAATGATACTGGAGAAACAACCTTAATGCGTTGTTATCCAGAGAAAACAATAAGCCGCAGCTTACACAACGTATTTGTTTTGAGGGAGTAAGTAATGTCTCGCGGACTTTTTTTTGCTGCGGCCGCCACTTTGACCGTGTTGTCAAGTTTGACGGCAGCCAGCGCCATGCCAGCTTCCATTGGCGCTTCCTTGCAACCCACTGACGCTGCAATAACAAGGGTGCAGTTTTATCCCGGCTACGATTACGGCAGCCCGTTGGATTTGCCTGCCGCCGTGATCGGCGGCACGCTTGGCTTTGTGGCCGGCGCGCTCAGCACCGGATACGATGGGCAACCCTATCCCTACTATGGCGGCTGGGATGAACGCATGGCGGCCTGCGCCGCCAATTTCGTGTCGTTCGATCCCACGACCGGGACCTACACGACCTATGAGGGCTTCCAGGTTCTTTGCCCTTTCCTTCGTTATTGACCTCGTCCTGGGGCGGCCCGGCGGTTCCAGGCGCCGCGACTGCGCCAGGAACGGACTATTCGGCAATGCCCTCCAGCTCGGCATATCGATCCGGCGGCGCCAGCGGATCGGACGATTTGTGATCCTCGAACAGGAAGCCGCCCGACTGCCGCGCCCATAGGCTCGCGTAAAGGTTGCCACGACGCAAGAGCTCCTCGTGGCCGCCATCCTCGACGATGCTGCCCTTCTCCATGATGATGAGGCGGTCCATCGCCGAGATCGTGGAAAGCCGGTGAGCGATCGCGATCACGGTTTTGTTCGCCATCAGGTTGTACAGCTGCTCCTGGATCGCAGCCTCAACCTCGGAATCGAGCGCCGACGTGGCCTCGTCCAGGATCAGGATCGGCGCATCCTTCAAGAGCACCCGCGCAATAGCGATGCGCTGGCGCTGGCCGCCCGAAAGCTTCACGCCGCGCTCGCCGACCTGCGCATCGTAGCCGCGCCTGCCTTTGTGATCCTGAAGCTCGAGAATGAACTCATGTGCATGGGCCTTCTTGGCGGCGGAGATCACGTCCTCTTCCCCAGCCTCTGGCCTTCCGTAACGGATGTTGTCTATGACGGAGCGGTGCAGCAGCGACGTGTCCTGCGTCACGAGTCCGATTTGCGCGCGCAGGCTGTCCTGCTCGACGCCGGCGATGTCCTGCCCGTCGATCAGGATGCGCCCAGACTCCAGATCATGGAAGCGCAGGAGGATGTTGATCAGCGTGGATTTGCCCGCGCCAGACCGCCCCACCAGGCCAACCTTTTCGCCCGGCCTGATGGTGAGCGACAGGTTCTCGATGAGCCCACTGTTGCGTCCGTAATGGAAGCGAACGCCCTCATAGCGGATTTCGCCCTTCTTGACGCCCAAAGGCTTCGCGCCAGCCGCGTCAACCACGCTCCACGGCTTCGCAATCGCCTCCATGCCCTCTTGCACGGTGCCGATATTCTCGAAAATCGCCGTTACCACCCACATGATCCAACCGGCCATGTTATTGATGCGGATCACGAGTCCGGTAATCACCGCGATCGCGCCAAGCGTGATCGAGCCCTGCGTCCAAAGCCAGAGCGCAAGACCGGTTGTGCCGGTGATGAGCAGGCCCGTCAGCACCCATTGCGTCATCTCCATTCCCGTGATCCAGCGCAATTGCTTTTTCAGCTTGTTCAGGTGGTCGGAGATGGCCTCTTTCGCATAAGCATCCTCCCCCTCCGTGTGTGCGAACAGCTTCACGGTCAGGATGTTGGTGTAGCTGTCGACGATGCGGCCTGTCAGCGTGGAACGGGCATCGGAGACGACGGTCGCAAAGCGGATGAGCCGCGGCACGAAAAACCACATTGTCCCAATAAAGGTCAGCATCCACAGAACGAGCGGGATAACCAGCCGCCAGTCGAGATCGAAGAAGATGACGGCCGCGCTCGTCCAATAGATCGCGACGAACCAGAGCGCATCCACGATCTCGACGACGGTCTGCCGCAGCGATCCACCCGTTTGCATAATCTTATTTGCGAGCCGGCCCGCAAAGTCGTTCTGAAAAAAGGAAAGGCTCTGGCGCAACATGTAACGGTGCTGCTGCCACCGCACCATGTTCATGACGTTGGCGTTCGCCGTCTGATTGATCAGCAGCGCGTGAAGCCCGAAGGCGACGGGCCTTGCGACCAGCGCAACAACAGCCATCCAGATCAGCGTGGTTCCGTGCTCGTCGAAGAACGAGGCCGGGTCTTTCGCCGACTTCGCAAGATCGACAATCCTTCCGACAAAAGCGAAAAGAGAAACTTCGATTAACGCGCCAAGCAGCCCAAAAAGCATGATGAGCGCATACACCCACCAGACACGGCGCAGAAAATGCCAGTAAAAAGCCCCGAGTTTGTTCGGAGGCTGTTCAACCGGGACGTCTTTGTAAGGATCAATAAGTCTTTCAAACCAGGAAAGCATGGCTTCGCTCGCATGAACTGAGACTGGAAGAATTGGCGCGGCGAAGCGAAGCTTGAGGACTTCGCGATAGGGGTGCTCGCGCTTAATTAACGGACAATGGCGACCGTCATCAGCAAACCTCTTCTTACCGTTTACGATTTGAAAAAGGGGACAGGGCTTGTACCACGAGAGCGGCCCCTGTGGAAGGGTCATCTCAAAAACGACCCGCAATCAACTCTTTCTACGACTTTCGGCCTAACGCCATCCTGAGCCTTTTTCTCGCCTTGATCTAAAAATACTCACTTCTCCTTCCCGAAGGGAGCACTTGGGTGTGGGTCAATGTGTAGCAAAACCTGAGATTGCAGACAGGTTAAAAGACTATTTATATCATTGAAAAGCTTGTCGCTTTTTTCACGCTTTTGCTAAAAAGCGAGACCTCAGCAGTGGAAAAGTGATACGGTAACAAATCCTCGAGGAGGGGATCGGGCTGTGGCGTTGGTAGAAAACTTACGCTATCTTGAACGTTTATTCTGCAATCTGTTGCTCAAAAAACGCAGATTGTTGAGTAGCCACATGCTAACCTTGGACTCGAGTCACTTATAGAAACTAAACCGCGTTAAGCAAAGACGAAAGTCTCATGCGAGCTGCAACTGTTCTTCCGCTCGAGCAAACTCCGGTCCTTCGTGTGCCAACTGTGGGCTGCACTGTAGAACTGAGACGCTCGCCACGCGCCAAGCGATTTTCCCTCAAGGTTAGCCACACTGAGCGCGCCGCCATCCTAACCCTTCCCAATAGAGGCCGGGTCGAGGATGCGAACGCCTTTCTGGCTCGTCACGCCGACTGGCTTAGAAAACAACTTGAGCGCCTGCCTGAGCCGGTGCCCTTCGTCGATGGCGCCATTATCCCTCTCAGGGGCGAACTTCATCGCGTCAAATTTGCGGGTCCACAGCGCCACGGCCGAATCGTCTGGCAGGAAAGAGATACCGCAATCGCCCCCGTCGCCAAGACATCTCCTGCCGATTGGCGTCATTTGAGCAGCCAACGTTTCGATGCTCCTATCCCGAGTCTTTACGTGAGCGGCGACAATGAGCATGCGCCGCGCCGCTTCCATGACTGGTTGCGGGCCGAAGTTCGCAAGGACGTCTCGGCGTGCGCAGAAAAGTACGCCAAGTCGCTTGAGTGCAGCTTCAAGCGGATTGCGATCCGCGATCAAGCAACGCGCTGGGGCTCCTGCTCGACAACTGGTACTCTTTCTTTCTCGTGGCGGCTCATCTTTGCGCCGCCATTTGTTTTGGACTATGTGGCGGCGCATGAGGTCGCTCATCTTCTTGAAATGAATCATGGTCCGCGGTTCTGGCGATTGATGCGCGATGCCGTCCCCGGAATGGAAAGAGCACGCGTCTGGTTGAAAACCTACGGCGCCGAACTGCATCGCTTTGGGAGCGACTTTTAGCAGAAGTGACTTTTGGCTATTGTGCAACGCACGTTTGCGCTCTGGCCTAACGCTGCGTTTTTCGGCACAATGTCCTGGATTTCTAAAGCAATCCCCGGACCGCTGTGGACCAGAAGCGACGATTTCCCGAGTTTTACGTGACCGCACCGCAGCCGTGCCCGTACCTGCCGGGCCGGTTCGAGCGGAAAATTTTCACCCACCTGTCTGCAGATCGGCCTGTCGCGCTCGTCGATAATTTGCTGAAGGGCGGCTTTCGCCGCAGCCAGAATATCGCCTACATGCCCTATTGCGACCACTGCGCGGCATGTGTGCCGGTTCGCATCGTGGTGGATGAGTACGAGCCTCGACGGACGCTGGCGAAAATCTGGAAGGCCAACGCCGACATCGAGGCTCGCCGCGTCTCGGGGCGGCCGACGATTGAGCAGTTCGCCCTCTTCCGGGCCTATATCGAGGCGCGGCACGCCGAAGGCGGAATGGCCGACATGTCGCTTCTCGACTATTCGATGATGATTCAGGACAGCGCCGTCGAGACCTTTCTGACGGAGTACCGGATCAGCCGGCCCGGCAGATTGGGGGTCAAGGACAATCCCCTCGTGGCCGTCGTGCTTTGCGATCGTCTCAGCGACGGGATTTCCCTCGTCTATAGCTTCTACGAGCCTGATCTGACGAAGCGGAGCCTCGGGAACTACATCATCATGGAACAGGTCGCCTTCGCCAAGTCCCGCGGTCTTCCCTTCGTTTACCTTGGCTATTGGATCGCCGGGTCCCGAAAAATGGCGTACAAGACAAGGTTCACCCCGCAAGAGCATCTCACGCCTATGGGCTGGGCCCGCCGGACTCCTTGACCTCCGAGACGCCACGGCCAAGCGTGCGAACCTCGCCACTCACGCGGATCTTGCGCCTGCTCGCCGGTCATCCCTGATGTTTCGCATCTGCCGGCGTGGGATGTGTCAATACGTCGCAGCCGGGAAGTCAAGCTCACACCTTGCTTTGCCCAAGCTCGGGAAATCAGAGGCTTACGCCCCTGATGTGGATGAACATGGGGACGGGAGACGGTGGCCGGGCCGACTGTCGCAGCGGACTGACCGCTCTTGTCATGGCCGCCTTTGAGACGGCCATGCCATTGAATCCCAATTAGGAGTCAGGCAGCCGCCGCCTCAGCGCTGAGCGCGACCGGCTCATACGCCGCAACGATGTCCCTGATGCTGATGACGCCGACCAGCGTGTGGTCGTCGATGACCGGGAGATGGCGGATAAGGTGCTTGTTAAACAACTCTACTGCTCTTGTGGTGTCGTCGTTTGATCGCAGCGAAATCACATTCGGCGACATCAATCTCGATACTGGCAGCTTGAGAATTTGAGGGCCGCGCCCCAGGACGGCGCGCAGAAAATCGCGCTCGGAAAACATCCCGACCACGACGTCGCCCTCGGTATTGCAGCTATCCTTGATGACGAGCGCCCCGATATTCTCGTCGCGGAGCATTTGTGCGGCCCGCTCGATTGTTTCATCCATGCGAATAGAAACTATTCGTCCACCTTTTTTTTGAAGTAGTTGACTGACTTTCATGCGTTCCTCCCATGTCCCGCTGAGCCTTTTCGGCTTTTTGAGAGCGGTCTAGCTAGTAGTCTGGTATGCCAAATGAGAGCCGTCAATCGGGTTTGAGCGCAGAATCTGCTATAGACCAATCCTCCCGTTGCGCAGCTTTCGTTTTCGCCAAGGCGATTATTTGGTTCAGCTTGGTCCAGATCTCTCAGACTCCGCAATCGGCTAAGCGACGACTTTGCGATAGAGGTGCCAGCTTGCGTGCCCCAGCACCGGCAGAACAATCGTAAGTCCAAGGAAGAGCGGCAGGGAACCGACGATGAGCGCTGTGGCGATGACCACTGCCCATGCCAGCATTGTTACAGGATTTGCGAGCACAGCCCTCACCGAAGTCACGATGGCCGCGGGAGCGCCCACATCCCGATCGACGAGAAGCGGGAACGCAACAACGCTTATCGAGAAGGTCAACAGTGCGAAGAGAAAACCGGCGCCGACGCCGACAAGGGTGAGAGTTCTGCCCTCGGGAGTTTCGAAGACCTGGCGAACGAAGCCGCTTAAGGAGGTCGCCGGAGCATCGCCGAAAAGGGTCGTGTAGATCATTTCGGCCGTCCCGATCCAGACAAAAAAGATCACCATCAAAAGCGCGCCAAGCGCCAGGATGGAGCCTTGTGACTTGCCTTGAAGCGGGCTGAAGACGCTCCACCACGATGGATCAAGTCCCTGTTCCCGCCTGCGGCTGAGCTCATAAAACCCGAGCGCCGCAAACGGTCCGAGAAGCGCAAAACCCGCCGCTAGAGGGAAGAGCAGCGGCAGCACGTCGTAGCCGAAGGTCAGCCGGGCCATAAAGAGACCGATGATTGGATAAATGATGCCAAGAAGCAGGACGTGGCCTGGCTTTTGCCTGAAATCCTCCCAGCCTTCCGCCAATGCATCATTCAAATCCGCGAAGGTTATTTTGCGAACCGCCGGCAAGGCTGGCGGGGCATAGGTTACCGCAGGTGCAAATTCTCGTGCCATCATTGAGCTCTCAAAAGATTGTCTCAAAGCAGACTCAGCTTTTGCTTCCACCCTGGCCGATTGCGGAGCATTTCTTTGTTATGGCGCACACCACCAGGACTCCAATTCATGGTAACGTCCTTGGCGGGTTTCGTCTCTATTTGTTACAAATATTTGATGTGTAGATGATCAATTTAAAGTGCCATGCCTAATGCACCGTAAGCACAGCGTTACAGTTCTCTGCCTGCGTCAAGACGTATCCAGCTAGCAAAATATCAATAGGCTCTGTATATTAGCTTGTTTCAGAGTCAGGGCTGGCGTCGAATATTTTCGTTTCCTTCGAGCGCTGTCTTCGCCGGAGCGGCAATCTCTTTCGCAGGGGCTGAAATTTCTCTCGCGACCCTGAATCCAAGCGTCGGCGCCTTCGCCTCGGCGAATTCCTTATTCCTCGCGGAAGGCCGCCAGCCCAATCCGCCGCTAGCACTTGCATTGCCGCGCACAACGTGCTCGGCGCAATCCCCGCCATCGGCTGATAGCCAAGGTGATGCATCCTCCGGAGCGTTATCATAACTCCCATGCCAGCAGTCCTCGACCCACTCGAGGACGCCGCCGCCCAGGATGCCCCACGCATTGGGACCGGCTGCGAAGTGACCAAAGCGAACCCGCGGAAACAGACCACTCGTATCTGTGGTGTATCGGCCGCCCGCTTCCGGCTCCATGGGTCCCCTGCCTTTCCCGGCTCGAACTGCGTATTCCCACTCGGCTTCGGTCAGGAGGCGATAGCGCCATCCTGTCGTTTGCGACAACCATCCTACATAGGTTTTTGCGTCAGGCCACGATATGCGGGTCGCCGCCACCCGGGGGCCGACCGCCAGCAGCGAAGACAGGCTTAGCCGGCAAACGCCAGCGTCCACACAGGCCCGCCAATTACCGGCCGAAATGACGGTTTTTGAAATCGCCAGTGGCTTAGTGAGTTGAATTCGATGGGCTGGCGCCTCTTCCCAGCGGGATCCATCGCTTTCAACGCGCGATCCCATGAGCGCATCTCCGGCAGGGATCACCACCATCTCGGGGCAGGAAAGGCAATCGGTAAAGCTTTGCGTCAGCCCCTTACCCGGCTGAACCCGAAGGGTCTTTTTCCGCCCGCCCGGCCCCGTGACAACTTCAATAGGCTCCGTCGAACTCTTGGATGCCCCGGAAGCGCTTTGAGCTTGATGCTCAGGCGGCGCCTTCAAAGCGGCGTCAATTGGCGATGACGCCGCCCAAGCAGGTTGTGCCGGCGCAGGAGAGGGAGAAGATTTGCTGGCTTCGGACGATGAGGGCGGTTTTGCTACGGCCTCCCGCACCTTGTTTCGCTCAGGCGAAACGTCGCCGGCATTGGCCGCCTTTTCAGAGGCCACGACACCCTTCAGCGAGTCCTGGGCTTTTTCGCCGCCCGTGCGGCCGGCGCGGTCGATGGTGTTCACAGTCCCAACCGCAATGATAGCCAGAAGGATGCCAACGCCAAGACCTATCGCGAAAGACCGCTTTCCGTAACGCGAAGAGCGGACCTCCAACTGTTGGGCTTCGTCCAATTCCTGGTCATAGGCAGCGCGTCGGCTTGAGTCTTTAAGCGTTTCATACGCCTCGGTGATCAGTCTGAAATCGAGCGTGGCGGAATCCCCGCCGTCGCCAGCCCGCCGGCTATCTGGATGATGCTCCTTAGCGAGTGTGCGAAAGGCGCGGCGAATGTCGGCGTCCGAGGCGTCCCTGGGCACGTCCAGTATGGAGTAATAGTCATGCTCGCTGTCCATGACATGCGCCTAGCCGCCGATATTCACAATCCGGCGACCGTCGGCCAGCCGGCGCGCCCCTGCGAACTAAGTTGCCGTCTACGGCAGGGTTAGGGCGTATTTGGGGCGGCAACAGAGCAAATTTCACAGAAAAAATCTGAGAAAGCTTTCCGGTTTACGCTGACTATTTTGGGTTGCCGAGAATCTTCGGGCATTCCTTTTTGATGAAACGATTCACTTCCCGAACCATGTCTTTTTGAAGAACGCCAAAATTCTCTTCAAGGCTCGCCGCAGTCCAGACCACGCCCTTGATCAACGGCGCGCCGTGAATGTTGTCCATGTGCAGCGAGACGGCCGTCGTCGCCCCCTGCTTGAACGTCAGCTCCGGGGCCATCGTGGCGCGCAACTCATATCTTTCGCTTCCAACCTCACAGGCAATCGATTGCTTATCGAGCCTGAAGGTGATCTCCGGCGCTGTGAGGGCGGCGATGATTTCCGAGCGTTTCGCTTTGATTTTGGCGCTGCATTTCGCCGAACCAAGGCCCCACATCAAATTCGTGGAATCCGCTCCTTTTTGAATCTCATCCTTCTGCCAGGTTTTAGTCAGGTCACAGCTCAAATCCGGGCCGCTTGCCTTTTTGGAGACGATGATGGCGCAGATGTCCTTCCCGCACTGGGCGAGCTTTGCTTCGTCCGCCTCGGTGTCGGCCAGCGTCGCCACGGGCAAAACCGCAATCATCGAGAGCCCTATGGCCACCGCCCGCATTGCGCCCGCCGCCTGCTTAAACGCCACCATACGCCAAACTTCCCCTTTGCGTGTTCCGGCAATTGCCGTGCCAGCGTTGCTCCTGTAGTACTAAAGAATGCGCGCTTTGTGGCACTAGGGAATTGGACTCAACACTTGGCGCGGGTAAAAACTTGTGTAAATGTTCGTGCGGCAAAAAGGGGCAAAAGCCCCCGAGCGAAGGAACTGGCAATGGACAAGGACCCAACAATCGTGAGCGAAGCCATGGACATGCCAGCGCACGAAAAAACCTACAAGAACTTTACCAACTTCGTGATGTTCGGCATAATAACGGTCGCGATAATCCTGGCCGCAATGGCTATTTTCCTCACTTAAGCTTCTTACTTCCCGTAGGCCCAATGATCACAATCTCTGTCACGAGAGAGGGGGAGGGCGAGACGCGAGTAGCCCTATCCCCGGAAACAGCAAAGAAATTCAAAAATCTCGGCGCTCGCATCCTATTTCAGGCGGGGGCTGGGGAGCGGTCGTACATGCCTGACCAGCTTTTTAAGGACGCGGGGGCAGAGATCGTTCAGAATGCGGCCGACGCCATCTCCCAGGCGGACGTCGTCCTCAAGGTTGGACGGCCCTCTCAGGAAGAATTGCAGGCGATGAAGCCCGGCGCCATCTTCGCGGGCATGATCGATCCTTTCGGCTCGCGTGACGGGCTGGAGGCATTGGCGTCGAAGGGCGTGTCGGCCTTCGCGATGGAGTTCATGCCGCGCATCACCCGCGCGCAATCGATGGACGTGCTCTCCTCGCAATCGAACCTCGCCGGATACAAGGCTGTGGTGGATGCAGCCGCGCATTTCGGCCGTGCGCTCCCGATGATGATGACGGCGGCCGGAACAGTTCCTGCTGCGCGGATATTTGTCATGGGCGCCGGCGTCGCAGGGTTGCAAGCCATCGCGACCGCGCGCCGTATGGGCGCTGTCATTTCTGCAACCGACGTCCGCCCTGCGGCGAAGGAACAGGTCGCAAGCCTTGGCGGCAAGTTCATCGCGGTCGAGGACGAAGAGTTCAAGCAGGCGGAAACCGCAGGCGGCTACGCGAAAGAAATGTCCAACGAGTATAAGAAAAAGCAGGCGGAACTCGTCGCGAGCCATATCGCAAACCAGGATATTGTCATCACAACGGCTCTCATTCCGGGGCGGCCGGCGCCGAGGCTCATCACGAAGGCGATGGTGGAGAGCATGAAGCCCGGCTCCGTAATCGTCGATCTGGCGGCGGAGCGCGGCGGAAACGTCGAGGGCACAGTGCCCGGCGAAATCGTCCAGCATAACGGTGTGACGATCATGGGCCTGACGAATCTTGCGGGTCAGGTGCCCGGCAATGCGTCGAGCCTCTACGCGAGAAACCTCTACGCCTTTCTTGAGCCCCAGATCGACAAAAAACAGGGAAAGCTTGCCATCAAATGGGACGACGAAGTCATAACAGGCACCTTGATCGCCAGGGATGGCCAGATCGTGCATTCGCGTCTGAAAGGAGGCGCAGCATGAGCCGCGGAATTATGCCGGCGCTGACGGCCCTTGCCTTCATGGCGCTGACAATGGTTGTGCCTGGGGTCGCGTTCGCCGCTGCCGAAGAAGCGCATGGCGCGAGCCCCTTCGTGTTCGAGTTCTCGATTTTCGTGCTCGCGATTTTCGTCGGTTACTACGTCGTCTGGAGCGTTACGCCCGCTCTGCATACGCCCTTGATGTCGGTGACGAACGCGATTTCTTCAGTGATAGTCGTCGGCGCGCTCCTTGCCGTCGCGGTGGAAGCGGCGGATGTGCTCGCCGGATCCGGACACGCAAACGCCAAGCTTTTGGGCTTTGCGGCTCTGGTCATGGCGTCCGTGAACATCTTCGGCGGCTTCCTCGTTACGAGCCGGATGCTCGCCATGTACAAGAAAAAAGAAAAGAAGGTGGAGCGGTCATGACCCTGAGTCCTAACCTCGTCGCTCTACTCTATCTCGTCTCCGGCGTCCTGTTCATCCTGGCGCTGCGCGGTCTTTCATCGCCGGAAACCTCGCGGCAAGGCAACACCTACGGCATGATCGGCATGGCCATCGCGATCGCCACGACTCTTGGCGTCGCGAGACCCGAGGAAAGCCTCAGCTGGGCCATGATCGCCGGGGGCATCGCCATTGGCGGCGGCATCGGCGCCTATACCGCGCGCAAGATTGCCATGACGGCGATGCCGCAGCTTGTCGCCGCGTTCCACAGCCTTGTCGGCCTTGCCGCGGTTTGCGTGGCGGCCGCCGCCTTGAACGCGCCCGAAGCGTTCGGCATCGGCCAGCCCGGCGCAATCTATATGCAAAGCTTGATCGAGATGTCGATCGGCGTCGCCATCGGCGCGGTCACATTCTCGGGCTCGCTTATCGCGTTCGCGAAGCTGAACGGCAACATGTCGGGCAAGCCGATCCTGCTGCCCGCTCGCCATATCATCAACCTTGGCCTCGCGATCGGCCTTATTGTCCTCATCGTGCTTTTCGTCCGGGCTGGAAGCCAGGGTCAGGAACGGGCTTGGGTCCAGACGCTCTTCTGGTTGATTGCGGTGGGCTCATTCATCTTCGGCATCATGCTCATCGTTCCTATCGGCGGCGCCGACATGCCGGTCGTGGTGTCGATGCTGAACTCCTATTCGGGCTGGGCTGCCGCGGGTATCGGCTTCACCCTTTCGAATACGGCGCTGATCATTACCGGCGCGCTTGTCGGTTCCTCCGGCGCCATCCTGTCCTACATCATGTGTAAGGGCATGAACCGCTCGTTCATCGCGGTGATCGCAGGTGGATTTGGCGGAGAAGCCGCAGCGGCTGGCGGAACTGCTGAGCAGCGGCCGGTCAAGCTCGGCTCTGCGGACGACGCGGCCTTCATCTTGAAGAACGCGCAGAAGGTCATCATTGTGCCGGGTTATGGCATGGCGGTGGCCCAGGCCCAGCACGCGCTGCGCGAAATGGCGGATACGCTGAAGAAGGAAGGCGTCGAGGTCAAATACGCGATCCATCCGGTCGCGGGCCGTATGCCCGGCCACATGAACGTGCTCCTCGCCGAGGCGAACGTGCCCTATGACGAAGTGTTCGAGCTTGAGGACATCAATTCGGAGTTCTCGCAGGCCGACGTGGCCTTCGTGATCGGCGCCAACGACGTCACCAACCCGGCCGCGGAAGACGACAAGACCTCGCCGATCTACGGCATGCCGGTGCTGCAAGTGTGGAAGGCCGGCACCGTGATGTTCATCAAGCGCTCCCTCGCTTCTGGCTACGCCGGCATCGACAATCCGTTGTTCTATCGCGACAACACCATGATGCTGCTCGGCGACGCCAAGAAGATGACCGAGCAAATCGTTAAAGCGGCGTAACTTAAAGGCAGGCGCAGCTGTCACAAGCTGCGCCCCTATTCTTCGACTATAAAGGCTCGAATGTTTAGGGCCCCGGCCACGATCAGTAGTGGATATGTTAGCGGCGCAGCGACCGGACGCTTGTCAGTACTGATGGCCTTCTCTAACGTCCGGCGTGTTTATTGGGATCTTAAGTCCAATCTTGGGGGATATAGCATGCTGAGCTGGCTTCTTTGGTTCATTGGTATTCTGATTGCGGTGGCCGTGGGGCTCTCCGTCTTCCATGTCTATGACGTGCCTTTCGTGATCGATCAAATCAGGACGCTCGGATCCGACGCGTTGACAAAAGCGCTTTTCATCGCGCTTGCATTGGTAGCGCTTTCCAAGCTGGCTTCCTGACGCTCTGATCGCAGTTAACGGCTGAAAAACCGGCATGAGGTGAAACTCATGCTGGTTTTCGTTGGAAGTTGCCATATTTCCCTACATTAGTGTTTGCAGAGACCTCTATGACGTCTCTTCCCGATGGTTTCCCCGGAGGAAAGCGCCATGGATGGACACCTCTTGATTCAATTGGTCGTTTTTTTGGCCGTTGCGGTATTGGCCGCGCCGATCGCCAAGACCCTTAAGCTTGGGTCTATCCTCGGCTATCTGCTGGCCGGAGCGTTTATCGGGCCTTACGGGGCCGGTAAACTCTTTGGGTATTCCCCGGCTTATGCCGAGACGCTGAGGCATATCGCAGAACTCGGCGTTGCGATGTTCCTGTTCCTGATCGGCCTTGAACTCCGCCTGAAGCGTCTGTGGAAGATGCGTGACGCCGTATTCGGAGCAGGGTCCGTCCAACTCATCGGAACGGCGGCCCTTCTCGTCGCCTTGATCTGGGGCATCAATCCAAGTTCCGATCTATCCTTCTCGCAAGCGTTGCTGGTGGGACTGGTGCTCGCCCTATCCTCAACCGCTTTGGTGCTCCAGACATTGGAGGAGAAGCATGAACTCACCACGCGCCACGGTCGACTCGCATTTTCCGTCCTGCTCTTCCAGGATCTCGCTGCGATTCCGCTGATCGCCGTCGTCCCGCTGCTTGCTGACGGCGCGACGGCTGAATCGGCGATAACCCTCTCGGGCGTGATCAAGACCTTGGCCGTTATTGGCTTCATCGTCGTTGCCGGGCATTACCTTCTCGACCGGCTCTATCATGTCCTGGCATTGACCCAGGTGCGGGAAGCGATGATTGCCGCGTCGCTCTTAACCGTGGCCGGGGTTTCGCTCTTGATGACGGAGATCGGACTTTCGGCGTCGCTTGGGGCTTTCCTCGCGGGCGTTCTCCTGGCCGACTCCTCGTTTCGCCACAAGCTCCAAGCCGACATCGAACCGTTCGAGATGCTGCTGCTTGCGCTGTTCTTCACTTCGATCGGGATGTCGCTGAACTTCAATGCCCTCATCAGCCAGCCCGGGCTGATCGCGGCGGCTGTAGCGACTCTTGTGGCCGTGAAGGTCCTTGTCCTCTACCTTGTTGGCCGCTCGCAAAGGCTTAGCGGACCGGCGGCCCGGCGCTTTGCCTTTGTGACGTCGCAGGGGGGAGAGTTTGCCTTCGTCATTTTTACTAGCGCCGAACAGGGGGGCGTGCTGACGCCCGGGTCTGCGTCAGCGCTCGGAATGATCGTTACGTTGTCGATGATGACGACACCGCTCCTTCTCGCCTTGGACAATCTCCTTCGCAAGCGCGTCCGAAAGGCAGAGCCCGTTTTCGACGATTTGCCCGCCAAGGATGGTCATGTCGTGATCTCGAGCTTCGGGCGTGTCGGTCAGGTTGTGGCCCGCATCCTGACGGCGAAAGGCATTCCCTTTACGGCGCTGGACCACGATCCTGACCAGGTTCAGCTCGTCAATCAATTCGGCAATAAAAGCTATTTCGGCGATGCCAGCAGCCTTTCGATTCTGGAAGCCGCCGAGGTGGGCAACGCGAGGGCGTTCGTCCTGGCCATGGAAGACATGGAGAAATCGCTCAAGACAGCCGAGCTGGTGAAAACATACTTCCCGCACGTCCCGATCTACGCCCGCGCACGCAATCGCCGCCATGTCCATCAGCTCATGGATCTTGGCGTTAAGCATATCGAGCGGGAGACCTTTCTTTCCTCGCTCGCCTTGACGCGGGATCTGTTGCGTGGCCTCGGTCTGCCTGAAGGCGAAATCCGCTTCACGGTTGACACCTTCAAGGAGCACGACCAAGCGCTGCTTTACGAGAACTACGCCTATTATACAGACACGCAGAAGATGACCGCTCTCGCGATGAAGAGTTCGGAAGAACTCGCGCAGGTTCTCGCGGAAGACTGGGAAGTGGCGGCGGCGAAGCGTGCAAAACAACTTCAGGACAAACGCAAGACCGACACGAAGCCTTCGCTCGTGAGGGTGGATGGCAAGCCTCTCGCTCCTCCTTCCAAAAAGGGACCGTTGCGCAAGTCAGGCTGACGCCGCTCATACCAACCGTCAGAGCGCCATGTCATCAATTGGAAATTGGAGCATTCCCAGGTGTAGGTGTCATTCCGTGAGAGGGCAAACGGTTAACCAAATTGGATTTGTTTCGCAAAATCCGTATAAGTAGTAATATAAGTAATTATTCTCCGCTATGAGGCCACAGGCGAGGGCGCCGTGATTTATGGCGGTTCGCATCAGATGGTGTGACCTCGGATGGCAAACACGCTTACGATCTTCCTGGCGTTTTTGCGGTTGGGCTTGATCAGTTTCGGCGGCCCTATCGCCCATCTCGGCTATTTCCGAAGCGAGTTCGTAAACCGGCGCAAGTGGCTGAGTGACGAGGCCTATTCCGACATTGTGGCGCTCGCCCAATTCGTGCCCGGTCCGGCGAGTTCGCAGACGGGATTCGCGCTGGGGCTGACGCATGGCGGCCTTCCCGGTGGGCTCGCCGCCTGGGCAGGGTTCACCCTGCCGTCGGCGGTCCTCATGATTCTAGCCTCCTATGGCCTGGCCTATGCTGAGGGCGACGCCGCGCAGGGTCTTATCCACGGATTGAAATTGCTTGCCGTCGCCGTCGTCGCTCAAGCCGTTTGGAGCATGGGCCGCAACCTGTGCCCAGACCGGCAGCGCGCCGGATTTGCGTTCGTGGCTGCTGCGATGCTGATTGCAATGCCGAGCGCCGGTCTTCAACTGGCGGTTATCGCGGCGGGAGCTTTCTTCGGACTTCGCTTCCTCCGAACGAATATTCAAGCAACGCCCGCTTCTTTCGGTGTCCGGATCAGCCAAACCAATGCGTTCGCCGCGATCTGCGCCTTCTTTCTGCTTCTGGCGGGCCTTCCTGTGGTCGCGGCCATCTCGCACAATGGTCCTGCTGCGCTTGCCAATGCCTTTTATCGCGCGGGCGCGCTCGTTTTCGGCGGCGGTCATGTCGTGCTTCCGCTGCTGCAAGAGACAGTCGTGAAACCGGGCTGGGTGGGCCGCGATGACTTCCTCGCGGGGTACGGTGCGGCGCAGGCGCTTCCGGGCCCGCTTTTCGCGTTCTCGGCTTTTCTCGGCGCGAAATCGAGCGTCGGGCCGGGCGGCCTCGCAGGCGCTCTCGTGGCGCTGATTGCGATCTTTTTGCCTGGGATGCTGCTCGTCTACGGGGTTTTGCCCTTTTGGGATCGGCTGCGGACGAGGACCGCCATTCGCGGCGCGCTCAATGGCGTAAACGCAGCCGTCGTCGGGATTCTCGGCGCGGCGCTCTACGAGCCAATCTGGACATCGACCATTCTTCGCCCTGTGGACGCGGCGCTAGCCCTTCTTGCCTTCGCGGCGCTGACAGTGGCCAAACTGCCGGTATTTTTGGTGGTGGCGATGGCGGCCGCGGCGGGGATGGCCTTGACGCTCATTTAAAGTGGAGTGCACGAAATCGGGATCGGTTGCGACCCAAGGCTGAGGCAAAGCCATGTGATCCCGGAACGATGCACTCTAGCGAACCAAAGCAGAATTTTCGCGTTGAAACACAGCCTGCAACCCTTCAGGAGGAACGATGTCCGCGCCAGCCTTCTTCCGCCGACTCCCGCCGATGAAGCGAAAGGAAATTGCGCCCCTCATCATGCTTTTTCTCGCGGCCACGCTTATCGTTATATTCGCAAAGGTCACCGAGGAACTGCTTGAAGGCGGTCTGCACGGTTTCGACCGAGCGATTCTTCTCGCGCTCCGGCACGCCGATAATCCGGCGAACCCGCTCGGCCCGCTTTGGCTGCAGGTCGCCGCCCGCGATGTGACAAGCCTCGGCAGTCCGGCCGTGCTTACGCTTATCACCCTAGCGGCGCTAGGCTACCTCGGACTGAAACGGCAGTGGAGAGCAGCGCTTTTCGTTCTTGGCTCGATCTGCGGCGGAACCGTCGTCAGCTCCGCCCTCAAAGAACTGGTTCAAAGGCCAAGGCCCGACTTCGTCGCCGCCGTAGCCCAAACCCAGACCTACAGTTTCCCAAGCGGCCACGCCTTCCTCTCGGCCGTTACGTTCCTGACGCTGGGCACGTTGCTGGCGCGAGTGCAGCGTCAGGCCGAAGTCAAAATCTATCTCCTCGCGGTCGCCATCGCCATCACAGTCCTGGTCGGGATCAGCCGCGTCTATATCGGCGTGCACTGGCCGACCGACGTGCTTGCCGGATGGTGCGCGGGCGCCGCTTGGGCGATCCTGTGCTGGCTCATCGCGGAACGGCTTCAGGCCAATAACATCCCGGCCTCCTAAGCCCCAAGGCTTCGCCTTTCCGGGGCGTCGGCGGCCGCGATCCGTTGGCGCGTCCAGCGAAGTTTGCTTAGAAGCTGGGGAAATCCTTTCCCGCCGCCCTTTCACATCGCCTCCGCTCCTGTATTGTGTGCAAGTTTTTGTAGCCTGCGTTCCGCAATCAATCACCGGGCAATGGCTGGTAGAATAATGAATTTGTTTTCCAAAAGGAACGTAATAGTTTTCCTGCTCGTATTTTCTTCATATTCTTTCTTTGTTTGTGATCTCAATAACTACAACACTCTGAGCAGAATCGGGTTGACCGTCAATCTTGTTCAAAGTGCGCGCCTTGATATTGGCGGCTTCTCAAAGCTGACAGAGGACAAGGCGTTTTTTAAGGGCAAATATTACAGCGACAAAGCGCCGGGCATGAGTTTCTTGGCCGTTCCGGTGGCCTATCTTTTCACGCGATTCGCCCGGGTTTCGTCGAACGTAGACCTCGACGATCAGGGGCCGAACCGGAAGCGGACAACGTTGCTGCTTCTCTCCTATCTTTGCACCGTGGCTACGTCGGGACTGCTCACGGCTTTGGCGGCTGCCGCCCTCTTCGGGTTCATTGAAAAAAAGACGGCAAATTGGCAGGCTGCAGCGGTTGGCGCCGCGACCTATGCCCTCGCGACCCCCACCTGGGGTTGGGCGACCAACTTTTTTGGCCACGCAACCGCGGGGGCGCTCCTGATCATCGGGTTTGTCCTTGTCGACAAGCTGGCCAACGGCATGGGTAAGACTCGCGATGGGAAAGAGATCGCAGGTCTGGTCCTGGCTGCGGGATTGGCGCTTGGAACCGCAATATCGGTGGAG
>JBAVVQ010000161.1:0-1821 GCA_049697375.1 Rhodomicrobium sp. | reverse complement strand
GGCGCGCCGGTCGCCGGGGGGCAGTTGGCGCAGCCTTTCGTAGAAGCGGTTGCAGCCGAACAGGAAGCCGGCGTGCATCAGCGCTCCTTGCGCGTAGTCCTCGGGCGAAAGCTCTCCGGCATCGGCGCGCCGCTGCGTTTCGATGTCGTCAAAAGCACGCCGCTTGAGAACGCCGCAGTCATGAAGGTGCAGGTAGCCTTCGACGAAAAGCTCCGTCGCCCCGTAAAGGCCTTTCTCGAAGGGCGCTGTTTCGGCGGGCAGGCGCGGATGCAGTCTTCCGGCGCCGAGGACTACCGCGAGCCGGCGGAATGTCTCGTTCCTCGTCTGCCGGAGGATGAGCGCCTGCGTGAGCGCATCGGAGAAGGCCCCGATGCCGAGCTGGATGGCGCCGCCATCCTTGACGAGCGCCGCGGTGTGGATCGCCGCGGCGTAATCCTGAAGGGAAACGGCCTCCTTCGGCGGAGCGAACAGCGGGAACTCGAATGCGGGACCTTCGAGAATGTGATCGAACGCCGAGCCGGGAACTTCCGCTTCGCCCTCCATGTAGGGCATCGCGCCGTTCACTTGTCCGACGACCGCGAATGGCGGACCGCTTTTGCGGCGCTCAAGCATCGCTGGGAAGACCTCAAGGCTGAGGTCGGTGTTCGAGGCCAGGCTATAAGTCGCCGTGTCGCCCTCTCCGCGCTTTGCGATGAGCTGCCCGAAGACATTCACGCCAAGCGTCAGGAAGTGCTTCGTGGCATAGGTGTAATTAAGGCTCGTGTAGCCCTGCTGGGCCAGCGGACTGTTCAGGAAGGCGCCTGCCTGAAAGAAGAAATCGTGCACTTCGATGTTGGGCGGGAGTTGGCCGCGCTGCAGCGCTGCGGCGTATTCGAGATCGGGGAATTGCCCGAAGATGCGCTGGACCAGCGGACCGGCGAACCGGCGTTCGAGATCGCCCTTGAGCATGGGCTTCACGAAGCTGAGCGCCGTGAATATCGTGAGCGATATGGATTGGTCCCGAACGGCCCGCCGGTAAAGAGCGTTGACGAAATGGTTCGGCTTGCCGATGGCGATGGGCATGGCGAGCACGATGTTGCGGCCAACCTGCGACAACACCGCTTCGACGCAGGCTTCGGCGTCATTATGAATGTGGGGGAGCATGAAATGCAGTCCGGCCAGGGGAAATGCCGAACTCTCTGATAATCCGCGGCAACAGTAAAGGCCGAGTTTTATTGCCGCTTCCCGGGCGAAACTTGAACGGAATGGTGACGCCTTCGCGCGGTATGCCTCCCGGGATATTGCTTAAAATGCCGTAAAAATTGGTTTTGTTTTGTAAAAAGCCCATGAGTAAGTATATAAGTATCTTCGCTTGCCGCTCTAATTTTACGGGTCCGCCATCCCGTTGGTTTTGCGAAAGTTGCTTTCGCAACGCGATTTTGGCGGCGCAGTATCGTCGCTCCTCTGTACAGCCGGAGGTAAATTCGCGCCCCTTTCCCGTAGGCGCTCAAGCAAACTTGCCTTCTGTCTTGGCCGGTCCAGCCCCGGCTAGAAGCCGTACTCGCGCAGAATCGAAATGCGGCCGCCGCGGCAAGCTGAAATGCCTGCGGCCCTTCGCCCGAAAAGACGGCTCATGCTGACGTTGACCGCAAGTGTCCGAGCTTGCGGCTCGCGAGGGTTTCTCGCTTGAGTTCAAGGAAGCTTTAATTGGGCAAGTAAAGACAAGTCTGCAAAGACGATGGCTGCGTATGCCAACAACAAGGGCGCGCCATCCTTCCCGCCATGCTGTGCTTATCGCATGCCCCCAATCCGAGGTAAGATAATTGCCAGATTAAACTGTAC
>JBAVVQ010000160.1:0-3317 GCA_049697375.1 Rhodomicrobium sp. | reverse complement strand
ACCATGGGACAGCGCCGGTCACGCCCCAAGTGAGCTCTGAAGGGCGGTCACCCTTATGTTCATGACTTTAAATGGGTATTGGATATCGCCTTCGCAAGCGCGCCGGTTGAAGGGGCGCCGCTTTCGTTTTAAGTTTCTACATCTAGCGTTCGCCCGCTTGCCACGAATCGCGGATCGGTGATTCGAAAGTAATGTTGAATTATGTTTTAGTCATGTTCCTAGTCCGCAACTAGGAAAGTACCTTGTTTCTATAACCCAATTCAGTCGGAGCGTTGGTATGTCTGTTTCAATCTCACGCCTCAAGCGTGTGATGCGGCTGGCCGCAGCGGTGACATTGCTTCCCATAGCGGCGTTGACGCCACAAGCCTTCGCACAAGAAGAGAAGAAGCCCAACATCCTTTTCATCATGGGCGACGACATCGGCTGGATGCAGCCGAGCATCTATCATCGCGGCGTTATGGTGGGCGAGACGCCCAACATCGACCGCATCGGCCGCGAAGGCGCAATGTTCACCGATTATGTCGCGATGCAAAGCTGCACGTCGGGGCGCAACGCATTCTTCACGGGCATGTATCCGCTTCGCACGGGCATGATCCCGCCGCAACTGCCGGGCAGCCCCTCCTACCTGCGGCCCGGCACCCCGGCGCTCGCCAAGTTCCTGCATGATCTCGGCTACACGACGGGCGAGTTCGGCAAGAACCACCTAGGCGATCATACCGCCGCTCTGCCGACCGCGCATGGGTTCGAGGAATATTGGGGCTATCTCTATCACCTGGATGCCATGCAGCAGGTCAGTTTCCCCGATATCAATAAAAACCCGACCACGCAAACGGTCGCGCCACCCTGCAAGAACACACCCATTCCAGGTCTTCCCGAAGTGCCTGGCGCCGTCGATCCCAAGACGGCAACCTGCCTGACGCCGCCGCGTCCGGTCCTCTGGTGCCATTCCTCCGATGGCACCGAGAAGAACCAGACCTGCACAGACGAGGGGCCTCTGACACTCGACCGCTCTCGAACCGTGGACGAGGAAATCTCGGCCAAGGTCGTCGACTTCCTGGATCGTAACGACCCTAAGAAGACCAACAAGCCTTTCTTCGTCTGGTACAACCCGGCGCGCATGCACGTCGTGACCGCGCTGCCGCCGAAATACGAGGCCATGGTGGGCGAGCGCGGCGGCAAGGACTGGGGCGTCAACGAAGCCGGCATGAAGCAGATGGACGACAATATCGGCGATGTGCTGAAGAAGCTGGAGGACATGGGCCAGCTCGACAATACGATTATCGTCTTTACGACCGACAACGGCGCCGAAGCGATCTCCTTCCCCGATGGCGGCGTGACGCCGTTCAAAGGACAGAAGGGCGAGGCCTGGGAAGGCGGCTACCGCGCTCCGCAAGTGGTCCGCTGGCCCGGACACATCAAGCCCGGTACTGTCATCAATCAATTGTTTGCAGCGCTTGACTGGCTGCCTACCTTCGTTGATATCGGCGGTGGCCCCAAAGGCGATGGTTTGAAGAAACAGATCGAGGAAGGCAAATATCCAGGCATCGTCAAGACCACGCTTGACGGCTTCGACCAGCGCGATTTCCTGGAAGGAAAAGCCACAAAATCAGCGCGCGATGTCTTTTTCTATTACTCGGGCGCGACGCCCTCAGCCGTGCGCTACAAGAACTGGAAGATGTACTACACCATGTCGCAGCCCGGACCCGAAGGCTGGATCCTGCCGCTGGTGCCGTTCCACTTCACGCTGGTGCAGAACATCAAGCGCGATCCGTTCGAACAGGCTGTCGGCCTCCAGCAGAAGACGGCGATGGGGCTTGGTGGCGCACTCGGGGGCCCCCTGACCGCCTTTCAATATGACTGGAACATGCTGCCGATCGGCCAGCAATTGTGGCTGAAGGAACTTGAGTCCTACGAGAAGTTCCCGCCGCTGCAGGCGCCGGAAAGCTACAACCTCAGTCAGATTCTGGAGCAGGTCAAGAAGGCCAACGCCAATCATCCCAGCGATTGAGCGCCGAACGCGCGCGAAGAAAGGGCGGGGGCTATGAGCGGCGCCCGCCTGCGACCGCTGGCCTTCGCGCTCCAACCCTTCAATCGACTCACAGGAGACGATTATGGCAGCCTCTTCATCCGGCCTGAATCGCCGCGTTGTGCTCGGCGGGCTTGCGGCGCTGCCGCTCTTATCTGGACCGCTTGTTCCGGCCGGCGCCAGGGCGCAAACGGCGCCGGATGATCCCTTGCCATCATGGAATGACGGCCCCGCCAAAGCCGCCATTATTGGCCTCGTCAAATCGACGACCGACGCGGCAAGCCCCAATTTCGTGCCGCCAGACGCGCGCATCGCCACTTTCGACCAGGAGGGAACGACCTGGGTTGAGCATCCGGTCTATACGCAGGTGGTCTATTGCCTGGACCGCGTCCCCGCGGCGGTGAAGGCGAAGCCGCATCTGAAGGAGGTCGAAGCCTTCAAAACCGTCCTGTCAGGCGACCGCGAGGCGATCGCGAAGCTCTCGCTGAAGGAGCTGGAGGAGATCGCCGTGGCGACCCTCACCGGCATCACGGTTGATGAGTTTCGGGCGCAGGCGGCGGAATGGATCGAGACCGCCAAGCATCCGCGCTGGAACCGGCTCTACACCGATCTGACCTACCAGCCCATGCTCGAAGTGATGCGCTATCTGCGCGACAATGGCTACAAGACCTATATCGTCACCGGCGGCGGCCAGGATTTCGTGCGCGTCTATTCGGAGCGCGTCTACGGCATCCCGCGTGCGCATGTCGTTGGCACGGCGGGCGGCGTAAAATACGGCTACTACAAGGACGGAAAGCCTTTCCTGACCAAGGAGCCGAAACTGCTCCTGAACGACAACTTTGCGGGGAAGCCGGAGGGCATCCATCTCGAAATCGGCGCGCGCCCGGTCATCGCGTTTGGCAACTCGACCGGCGACCGCGAAATGCTGGAATACACGACCGCGGGAAACGGCGCGCGGCTTGGGCTGCTGGTCCTCCATGACGACGCGGCGCGTGAATACGCCTACGGACCTGCCCAAGGACTGCCGGATACGAAAATCGGGACATTCACTCAGGCGCTTTACGACGAAGCGAAGAAGGACGGATGGCAAGTCATCAGCATGAAACACGACTGGAAACGTATCTTCCCGTTCGAGAAATAGCGCGGGACAAACAAAGCATGAAATCTTGGTTTCATCTTTCGACAAGCTCAGGATGAGGTCGCGTGTTTTCAACGGCTCAGACCTCATGGTGAGCTTGTCGAACCATGGGCGACATCGCTTTTCAGCATCCTGGCAGTGCGAGACGAACTC
>JBAVVQ010000159.1:0-1704 GCA_049697375.1 Rhodomicrobium sp. | reverse complement strand
CATCGCTAAGCGAGTCCACCGCCGCGTAGGCGAGATACTGTCTGCCAATCACGGAGAGAGAAAAGCCGCGCAGGTTAATTCCCCCGTCGGCAAGCTTCTGAGTCAACTCCGCGGCGACGCCCGGCCGGTCACGGCCCATGACTCGAACGGAATGGAGGGTATGCGTGATGTTAAAACCCACCTGCGCGGCTGCAGCGATTTCCCTGTCACCCTGGAGTGGCGTGACGAACACTACTCCCTTGCCGGGTTCTGCGCGCCGGGCGATGATGAGTTGCAGGTCTGCGCCCGCATCCCGCAGCGTAGCCAGCGCCTGCGCAAGGCCGCCGGGTCTGTCTTCGATGGTCGCCGCCCACACATCCACATGTTCCACATATTCCACGAGAAGATCCATAACAGTTCTCCTTCCTCTCAACTGTTGTGCGCTAAGTGCGATCTAGTGTAGCGACACCAACACACAAAGCTCCTCCTCATTTTGCATTCGGAAGCTCAGACGTTGCTATGGAGATAGCGTGCCATTACGTGGCGGATATTCTCTGGCTCTGGCGCAGGCTCTTCCATGACATAAATCAAAACCAAGGGCCTAAGTTTTCTTCAGCCGGTCGGCCGTGGATTAAAGCGCGGATTCGGTGGCAGCGTCGGAGTGCGTGACGGGAGAGGGAACGCGGTACTCGTGCCAGCGGACGCGTTTGTTGTCGATCGCGGCTTTGAGGCTGTGCTCATTGTGGTTGAGGCGAGCCGCTCCGGATTTCACTTCAACGAAGATGACTTCCTCGACGTGCTGCGCGTCCATGCCTTTGAAGACGAGGAAGTCGATCGGCGCACCGATGAATTTTGCCTCGGTGGGGCTGAAGGGGAAGTTGGGGAGATAGGGCGCGAGCTGTTCGGCGAACATGCCGCTCAAAACTGAACGCGATCGTTGCACGGCCGCCTTCTTGGCTTCGGAAAATTTGTCCGTTGCTCTCTTTTCTCCGACGAACTTGCCGATTTCGTACATAAGGAAAAGCGCTGCGGCGGCGATGAGCAGAGCGAGAACGATGACCCCGACCGCTGTGAGGGAGGGCATGCGGGAATGGTAGCATGGGCTCTGAAGCGCCTGCGCTATACTAGGCGATGATTGTGAAAACGGGATACTTTCCGGCGCGGGCGCCGGGGAGAGTTAGCGGAATCGGTGTACAAAACTGGCTATGAGAGAACTCGAAAAATTCATATCAAGAGAGCGTGCTCGCTTCTCCTTTGAGGACAGCCACGTCTTCGCCTTTTCATTTGGCAAGGTGACTCGGCGCTGGATGTTCCTTGAAATTATACGTGAACGCTACAAGCAAGCTTCAGTGGCTTTTGTCGCCAAGCGTCATCATATGATGGGTGGTTGCCCTGAGCGCGGGGGCATGCGGGGAGTGTAGCATGGCGGGGGAGTATAGTGGAGCGGTCGGGGTCAGTCTCCGACCGTTGTCGTCCAAAGGTGGATTAAGCCAAGTCCCATGGCGATGACAATAATTCCTATAGCGTATCTCGGATAATTTTGCGCAGACCAAATAGCAGTTGGTGACTCAGGTTGCTGGCCTTTCCAGCCTATGGAATTTCTTAACCAATAGTAAAACCCTTCATTACCTATGAGCAATATTCCGAACGCAAACGAAAGTCCGCCAGCGAATAAAACAGCAAAGTCTTTCAATATACCCATAGGAATTTCGCTAGTGTAAAAAC
>JBAVVQ010000158.1:0-5539 GCA_049697375.1 Rhodomicrobium sp. | reverse complement strand
TGCCAGGACCGCCATAAGCGCCGCGCATGCCGGGACCGCCATAAGCGCCGCGCATGCCAGGACCGCCATAAGGCCCAGCCATCCGAGGGCCGCCATAGGCGCTGCGCATGCCAGGGCTGCCATAGGGACCGCGCATGCCGGGACCGCCATAAGGCGCGGCCATTCGTGGACCGCCATAGGGACCGTGCATGCCAGGGCCGCCATAAGGCCCGGCGACGTCGCGGCGGCGAGAGGCGTGGCCGCCTATCCGGGGAGCGCCCTGCGCCGGGTCAACAACATGCAGACCGGCGGGAACGGGACCCTTTATCTGCGCACCAGGCGCGCGGTCGGGATGCCGCACAAGTGAAAAGGTGCTTTTTGAATTGACTTCAACGGCCGGTCTTACAGGAGCTGGATCAGCGGCGTTCTCCGCAGCCGAAGTCCCCTCCCCTGTCATGGATAATCCGATCGCCGCTAAGGCCGCGACCATGATTCGTGTCATGCACATAGACACCCCCCTCCTTACTCGTTGACATCCCTTCGGCCACAACGGGGGTCGACGCCGCCGAAACGTGCTACGCTCAAGCCAGATCAGGGCGATTGCGCTTTTGAAACCGTCGCTGAGAGAGGCTTTGGGCCATTTAAACGAACTTTCCTAAAATTTTCCTTAACGGCACATGAACAACGATGGAGGCAACAAAAAAAGGCCGCTGATGCGGCCCAGGAAACTACCGGGGAAGTTCTCAGTAGCAGAAGTTGTAAGCATTCGCGCTGCAGTAGCCCGCATCGTAGCCCGCCGCGAGGCAGTTCGAAAAGCAACTCCCGCCGCCGTAGTAGCCATCGTCCCAGCCCCACAGGCCCACGCCAACGCCAACGAACGGGAAGAAGCGACCGTTGCGCCAATATCCGCGGTGACCGTTATGGAAGGCCATGCGCCCGCCAGCGAAGCCACGTCCGGCATAGATACCTCTACCCGCGATCCCCGGGCGATAGAAGGCTTTCCGTCCACCGTAGAAGCCCCGATTGATCCCAGGCGCCGCGAATGATCGCCCACCCATCCCCGGGCCGCCGGAGCGCATCCCGCCCATGTGGCCGCCCATAGCCATGCCGCCCATATGGCCGCCACCCATGCCACCACCAAAACCGCCGCCGCCGTGGCCCATGCCTCCGCCACCGCCCATGCCTCTGACAAGCGTGAAAGTGCTCAGCGCTTTGGCGGACGAGAAAGCAGAGCCCTCATTTAGAGGCCCGGCGGAGGCCGAGTACGCCCCCAGGCAAAGTCCGAGCGCCGCTACGGCAGCGACGGTAAGTTTCTTGATCGACATCGAAAATCTCCTCACTTCATTCGCGATCCCTTCTCGGCCCAGAGAGGATCGATGGCGTTTGAGCCATACAGATATCCAAGCGAAACCTGCCGCCAAGGTATTGTTCCAGGAGAGCGAGTTTCTCTGAGAAATGACGAGGACGCTTTGTAGTTTTAAATTGAATCTAGCTGTATCGATACCTGCTAGCTTGTTCTGCCACGCTATTGAAAACTTGTTTCAAATCATGCCGCAACTGGGACGAGGCGGTCGACAACCTTGGCGGAGCAGATGACCCCTGGGATGCCTGCGCCCGGGTGCGTGCCGGCGCCCGCCAGATACAGGTTCTTGATCCCCTCGGCCTTATTGTGGAACCGGAAAAATGCGGATTGGGTGAAGTGCGGCGCGAGGGAGAAACCCGCCCCGGCATGGCTCAAATAGTTGGTTTTGAAATCTTCGGGCGTCATCATCATTTCCGCCCTTATCGTCTCGCTCAACCCGGGCAGCATCGTGCGCTCGAGGCCCGCTACGATGCGGTCTCTGAGCCGGGGAGCCTCGGTCTTCCAATCAATATCGGCCAGGAGATTGGGCACGGGGCAAAGGACGTAATACGCATCACAGCCTTCCGGCGCGAAGCTTGGGTCGGTTGCTGTCGGCCGGTGAACATAGAGCGAGAAATCCTCCGCGAGGACCTTCCGCCTAAAGATGTCGTCCAGCAGTCCCTTGTATCGCTCGCCAAGCCAAATGGTGTGCCGGGCAAGCTCCGGGTATTGCCGGGCCGTTCCGAAATAGAGAAGGAACAAACCCATCGAAAGCCTGGCCGTTTTCCGCTTCAGGCGCGCGGTCATGCCCTGATCGCGGGCGGGGATCATGTCGGCGAAAAGATGCATGGGGTCGGCGTCGGACACGACGATATCCGCCGGGACGACCGCGCCATTTTCAAGCCGCACGCCAGTCGCCGTTCCGCCCTCGACGACAATGGAGGCCACGGTCGTGTTCAGGCGGATATTGACGCCCTCTTCCTCCATCAGTTTGCCGAGCGCCGCCACGATCGCGCCCGTGCCGCCTTCGGCATAGAAGACGCCCCACTTCCGTTCGAGATAATGGATCAGGCCGTAAATGCTGGTGGTGTCGAAGGGGCTGCCGCCGACGAGCAGCGGCTGGATGGAAAGCGCCTGCCTGATTTTCGGGCTATGAAAGTATTTCGTCACGAAATCCCAGACACTGCGGTAGCTGCCGAGCTGAATGAGCCGTGGGATTTGTCCCATCATTGTCAGCGGATTATGGAAAGGCTGGTCCGCAAGATTCGTGAAGCCGGCGTCGAATAGCGCCTTCGAGTGGTCGAGCATCCTGAGGTAGCCGTCGCCGTCGAGCGGGTCGATCCGGCGCATCGCGGCCAGCGTCTCCTCGAGCGTTCCGCCGTAATCGAATGTCGAACCGTCCTCGTCGAAATAGAAGCGATACCAGGGCGTCAGAGACTTCAGCGTGAAATAGTCGCCACTCTTCTTGTCAAAGAGCTCGAAAAGCTCCTCGATCAGAAACGGCGCTGTGATCACCGTCGGGCCGGCGTCATGCTTGAAGCCGTCTTTTTCGAAGACCTGCGCGCGGCCGCCAAGCATGGGCGCCCGGTCGATCAGAGTGACGCGATAGCCTTTCGCGGCAAGCCGCAAGGCTGAGGCGATACCGCCGAAGCCCGCGCCGACCACAATGGCCCGGTTTCTTGTCCCAGACGAAGCGCGATCGCCTGTCTGTGCGACGGTCTGATCCATGAATACCCTTTTTGTTCTTAAGGCACGACGCCTTCGACAATAACGATTTCACAGGTCGCGGCTGGGAGGCGATGGGCGCGAGCCGCCTGATATTCTTTGGAGTTGTAGCAATCGAGCGCCGCCTGATACGATGGGAATTCTATGACGACGTTACGGCTGCGCGCCTGCCCTTCAGCCGCCGTGAAGGCCCCGCCCCTCACCAAATACGTCGCGCCATACTGTTGGAAGGCCGCGGCCGCGCCGGACGCGTAGACCTTGTATGTCTCGGGGTCGGTGACATCGATGCGGGCGATCCAGTATGCTTTTGGCATGAGGCTTTCCGTCAATCAGAATGGAGAATCGGGACGCCATGACATGTAAACCCAAGTTTACAAATGACGGCTTAGGGGCACACGGTTTTGATGCGTAAGCTGTTTTCCACAGCCTTTCAAGACGGCGTATCCTCCATTCGCTCAATTTGGAGAAAATAATTAGCCAGCACCGAGGCAGAGACTGCGGGATCGTCAAATGGGCAGCCAGTTAGAGTATTTCATGAAGCTGCGTGCTCGCGTGGAAGCACGGCTGGCGGAGCTTGTTCCGTCAGGCGCGTCGGGAGACCCTTTGCAGGGATCAATGCGGCACAGCCTGCTTGCCCCGGCAAAACGCGTGCGGGCCGTTCTCATGATGATTGCGGCGCGGGAACTTGGCGGCAAGGAAGAGCATGCGCTGGACTTGGCCTGCTCGCTTGAGATGCTCCACGCCGCATCGCTGATCCTTGATGATCTTCCGGCGATGGACGATGCGGAAACGCGCCGAGGCTCGCCAGCCAACCATCGTGTTTACGGCGAGGCGACGGCCATTCTTGCTGCGATTGGCCTGATGAACCACGCCTATGGCGTCGCGGCGTCCTCCGATGCCCTGGACCTCCAGCAACGGGTGGATGCAGTCGACGTGCTGCGATGGTCAATCGGGCTTGACGGCCTCGTGCGCGGCCAGCAGGATGATCTTGCTGGCGCCCGCAACATGATGACGCAGGCTGAGCTGGAGCGCATGTATGCCCGGAAGACAGGCGCGCTTTTCGCCGCTGCCGCCGAATGCGGAGCAATCGTCGCGCAAAATTCGGCCGCCCGCTCCGGCATGCGCCGTTTTGGCCTTGACCTTGGCGTCGGATTCCAAATGTTAGATGATGTGCTTGACGCGCGCTGCAGCTGTGACCGCGCGGGCAAGGACGTCGATCAGGACTGCGGACGCACCACGTTTGCGAGCCTGCTTGGGGTAGAAGGCGCGGCGGCGCTCGCGCGCGCGAAAATAGAAGGTGGCGTGACTGCGGCTTGCATGGCGGCGACGGCTTCCGGCGGAGATGGCCGGATGTTTACCGCGTTCGCCGCAAGGCTTGCCGCCGCTTTTTCGGATTTGATGCCGGAGTTTCAAGCGGAGCTCGCGGCCAGCGGATAGAGCAGGTGTCGATGAGCGATTGGCTCTTATACTTTGGACTGTTTCTTGCCGTATTTTTTACAATGGAGGGGGTGGCCTGGTTTCTGCATAAGTATGTTATGCACGGCTTCCTCTGGGTCCTGCACAAGAGCCATCACGAGCCGCGCAAGAGCGTCTGGGAGTTGAACGACGCCTTCGGCTTGTTCTTCGCTGCGATTTCCATCGCCTTGTTCGCCTGGAGCGCCCAACTCGGCGGCCCCCGCTGGGCTTTTTTTGTCGCCCTCGGCGTCACGGCCTATGGCGTCGTGTATTTCCTCGCCCACGACGTGCTCGTTCACCACCGCGTCAATATCGGCCTTAACCCCAAGAAGGGATATTTGCGGCGCCTCTATCAGGCGCACCGGCTTCATCATGCGGTCGATGGAAAGGACGGCTGCGTATCCTTCGGATTTGTCTTCGCCCGTTCGCCGGAGCACCTCAAGAGGAGGTTGCAGGAACTCGCGCCGGTGCGAGAGCAGCAGCGCAGCAAGATCGACGCAAAGCGCGCCCTGCACTGAATGCATCTCCGGGTTAGTTAGGCCGAGCCACGCCGCGCCGCCCTGATCGCGGCGACGTCTATCTTCTTCATACCCATCATCGCCTCAAATGCGCGCTTTGCTTCATCGCCGCCAGCCGCCAGCGCTTCGGTCAGCACGCGCGGCGTGATTTGCCATGAAATGCCCCATTTGTCTTTGCACCACCCGCATGCGCTCTCCTGCCCGCCATTGCCGACAATGGCGTTCCAATAGCGGTCGGTCTCGTCCTGATCGTCGGTGGCGATCTGGAACGAGAAGGTTTCGTTATGTTTGAATGCGGGACCACCGTTGAGGCCAATACAAGGGATGCCGGCGACCGTAAATTCGACCGCTATCGCATCGCCCGCTTTGCCCGATGGGTAGTCACTGGGCGCGCGGTGGACGGAGCCCACGACGCTGTCGGGGAAGGTCTCGGCGTAGAAGCGGGCCGCAGCCTCGGCGTCCTTATCGTACCAGAGGCAAACCGTGTTCTTTGCCATTGCGGATCCTTTCGGTTCCAAGC
>JBAVVQ010000157.1:0-2830 GCA_049697375.1 Rhodomicrobium sp. | reverse complement strand
ACCCTGGCCTCGCTGTTTTCGCCGTCACCGAGCAGCGTGCCAACGAGAGCGCTGTTATAGATGGCGAAGGCGTAGTTTGGACTCAATGCAATGCTGCGCTCCATCCAGGGAAGGGCCGCTTCGAGATTACCGGTCAGCCACTCCGTCCGGCCCATGGTGAGATTGACGAACGGATCGAGGGGGTCGATCTCCATGCCATTAATGGCATGGAGGCGCGTCTTGCGGGTCTCTGCCTCGGCGTCGCCCGAAAACCCGAGAAAAGCATTTTGAAAGTGTGTAAATGACAGTCCTGCATGGGCGCGAGCGAAACCTGGATCGACTTTCACCGCATGCGTAAAGAGGTTGCGCGGCGAGCTCATTATCCCGCTTGTTGAAGCGGTACATATGCCAGAGCGCACGATGGTAGGCGGCCCACGCCTCCAAATGCTCTGTCGGAATCTTCGCCGCCTGCAGCGCCTCCGAAAGCTGGATGCGCGATTCCAACGCCGCGACGATCTTGCCTGCAATGGTTGATCGCATATGCATGATTTCTTGAACCGGCGTGCTGAAGCGATCGGCCCAGATTACGGTGTTGTCCTGCACGCGGCAGAGTTCGAGTGCGATAGCGCAATGCCGTCCCTCTTTCATGATCGTGCCGGCCAGAAAATAGCTTGCGCCAAGGATATGGCTGGCCCTCGCCAGATCGACCTCCTGACCGCGGAATTGGAATGAGGACCCTCGGGCGATAACGAAAAGCCAGTGCAGCCGCGACAGCTCTAAGATGATCTCCTGCGCGAGCGCGTCGCCAAAAAGGCCAAGTTGAGGTTCTTGAGACAAGGGAAACAGCGGCAGAACGGCGATCTTAGGCGGAGCCAGCGGCTTAGACTGGGTTCCAGGTTCGCACTGTGTTTGGTGGTGATCGTGCGATGGGCGGATGGTTTCCGAGATGCCGGAAACGCCCTCGACTAAGGCGGTAAATTGGAAGCCGCGGCCCCGGATCGTGCGCACATAAGTCTGATTTTCACCGCTATCGCCAAGCGCTTTGCGGACGGCCTTCACACAACTCGACACGGTCGCATCGGAAACGAAGCGCCCCTCCCAGACGCGTTCAATGATGGCTTCCCGCGACAAGACCTGCCCGGCATTCTCGACAAATAAGCGCAAAAGATCGAACACGAGCGGCTCGACGTGGATGTCACCGCCAGCGGCTCGCAAAGAAAACCGCGTCGTGTCCAACTCGAATTGATCGAAGCGGTACCGCATGAGGGCGTTCCTGTCTGAGCTGCGCTTCCCCGGCAAGTCTCCAGACAATCCCCAAGCTCCCGCCAAGTTCCCTTCAAGCAAAGGAAGCGAGGGCCGGGCATGCTTCCACTATCTGGCGGGCTAGCTGCCGCCACATGGTCGCTACCCAAGCCTTTATCGAGCGACAGTTAACTTCTCACGATAGGAGAACCGCATGACTGCCATGCCCCAATTCACCCCGATGCCCGACTACGCCGCCGTCAAGCTGAAGCAAAATGCGGCTTGGTCGTCCGGCGATTATGCAAAAATCGGCACCACTTTGCAGATCGTTGGCGAGAGCCTGGCCGAGGCCATGGATTTGAGTCCGGATTCCAAGGTCCTCGATGTGGCGGCCGGCAACGGCAACGCGACGCTCGCCTTTGCACGTCGCTGGTGCGACGTCACGTCAACGGACTACGTCGAGAAGCTGCTGGCCCAAGGCCGAGCGCGGGCACAGGCGGAAACGCTGAACGTTACCTATCAGATTGCGGATGCCGAGCAGCTTCCCTTCGAAAACGATACGTTCGACGCGGTGGTTTCCACCTTCGGCGTGATGTTCGCGCCGAACCAGCTCAAGGCCGCGAGCGAGATGTTGCGTGTCTGCCGGCCCGGCGGCAAGATTGGCATGGCGAACTGGACAGCCGAGGGGTTTATCGGTCAACTCTTCAAGACCCTCGGCAAGCACATTGCGCCGCCGCCCGGCGTGAACTCCCCTGCTCAATGGGGCAGCAGAGCATGGATCGAGGAGGTCTTCGCGGCCAAGGGCCTGTCGATCACGATCAACGATCGCGCCTTTGTTTTCCGGTACCGGTCGCCAGAGCATTTTGTGGAGTTTTTCCGCTCCTATTACGGTCCGGTTCACAAGGCCTTTCTGGCTCTTGATCCTCCGGGACAAAGAGCGTTGGCAGCCGGGCTGCACACCACCATTGAGCGCTTCAATACAGCTACAGACGGTTCGATGCGCGTTCCCTCCGGCTATGCCGAAGTCATCATCGCAAAGGTCTGATAGTTCGAATTGCATGTGAAGCTTAACGGGAAGCGCGTCCTTGATCACGTGTCTGCATGTCTCGTCGTCCAATGAGGCGGAAGTGGCAGATATGGAATCCGAAAGCCGTGTGCCCTTCCTCTGACCTTTCAAAGCAGAAAATTCTTAGGAGAATAAAGTGTCTGGTATCGTACAGGTTTCCGGATGCCTGCCATGGCTGGGCCATCCACACGTGCCGGCGGGCGTCCGGAAAGCGTCGAGGCACGAAATCGCGGGTTCGGGGCACGGCGGTGGCAGCAACTCGTCAGCAGGCTATGGGGATTGTATGAGAGCGCCGACGGAGACGAGTGCCCAGATTGCTGGGGTGAACGATAGTTTAGCTCTTTTTGGAGGTATACTGACCAGTGAGCAGTAGCAGGAATGCTGCCCGCCGGTGTCGACGAAGGCGAATTTGAGCCGCGGCGGGGCCTCTTATGGCGAGCACCGTCGTGACCGGGGCGAATCCAGCAGCGATCGCAGTCAGTATTGCGGATTGGATACGGCGATAACGGCATCATGACGTATCGATCCAAACGGGCGCTGCGC
>JBAVVQ010000156.1:0-1875 GCA_049697375.1 Rhodomicrobium sp. | reverse complement strand
TTCCGCTAACACATCGAGAAAACGACCGGCGTTCCTGGCAATGCATCGAAAATATCCCTTTGTGGGCGGACTGGCCCTTGGCCTCGTTCTGCTTGCCGCAGCCGCGACGGGGCGCCCGGCGCAGTATAGCGGGGCGGCCCTGCCTGGGCTACCATCGCTTGACGCTTCCGGCAATTCCGCCGCCGGGGGCAAGGTGAAAACTGCGGAAAACGATGCGCCCTCCGGCGATGATAAGGTCACGGAGGAAGCGCACAAGCGTCTTAAGAGCGAACTCGACCGCGTGCGCAAAGGCAATCGCCACGAAAAGGCCGAAGCCAAGCCCGCTTCGTCACAGCCTGCGAAGAAGAAAGAGGCGTCACCCGCAGCCGCCGATGCGCCCCGGCCTCAGCCGCAGAAGCCGCCTGTCCCTGCCGTCGATCCCGAAATCAACCGCGCCGCCGGAAAGCTCATCCTGATGCGCTTCAGCGGCAGTGAGCCCACGGACAGCGGACCGAAAACGATTCGCAGCCTCATCCATGAAGGACTGATCGCCGGCGTCATGTTCGGCGGTGACAACATTCAGTCGAAAGGTCAGCTGAAAGAGCTCATGAAGTCTCTTTGGCAGGGCGGCGGCGAGCCCAAGCCGCTTTTTGCAATCAGCGAAATCGGCGGCGCTGGCAGTGTATTTCCGCATGTCAAGGATTTCGAAACCTGGCCTTCCGAGCATGAGGTGGCCTCCAAAGGCGATCCGGAATATGCCTACCTGACCTATCGCTCTCTGGCCGCCTTCCTGGCTGGCCTCGGTTTCAATCTGAACTTCGGTCCGGCGCTTGGAGCCGCGGGCGCCGCGCGCGATCCGTCAGCAAGCTTCAGCGATAGCCCTCTTCAGGCTGGCGTTTTCGCCAAGACTTTCATCCTCGGCCACAGGGACGACAATATCGTCACCGTGCCTGTTGTCGATGGCAGCGATGTCGCCGTCCGGGCTTTGAAAACGCTCCTCGTTTCCTATCCCACCATGCCGATCGCCGCCGCCCTGACGAGCGAAGCACAGCCATTCGCGGCGTATGACGGTCTCGTTCGGGGGCCGCGCTTTTGTCTGATCGCCCTCAAAGACGGGAGCGGCGCCGCCGACGCGGCCAGCTCTTTCAACCGGGGATGCGACGCCATCGTGATCGACGGAGGGAAGGAAAGCCCGGCCGCCGCCAGGGAGCTTGTCGCTCGCGGGGTCTCCGACGCAATCAAGAGCGGCTCGCTCAGTCTGGCGATGCTGAACGCCTCGGCGCAGAAGCTTTCCACGCTGCGGTCCCCTTCCCAGGCTGCTGCGGAGGCGTTTTCGACGCGGACCGCGCAGTAGTCCGCGGCTTGGATTATTATTCTTGAAGGCCCTATCCGGCGGGCGTTCCTTAATATCCGGTGAAGATTGGGTTTGTTTTGTAAAACCCCTATAAGCGAGTATATGAGTAATTTTCTGCTGCGCCCCCGAAAGGGCGAGCATGATTAATTCTCGCCGCCAAAATATAATTAACGGGCTTTTGCGCGTCCCGTTTTGCGCGAAAATGGACGGTTTTTAAGCCGAAAATCGCATGATTGGGTTCGATTGGGTTCGTTTTCGGCTGGAAATAGGTCCATTGCGCACCGCCGTTAACCAACAGCCGTTAATGCAGGATTGGCGCAAGGAACTGCTCAAGAAATTCGTGCTGGCGCCTCCCGCTGGACGAGTGGGACACTGTTGGGAGGTCGATGGATGAACTGTAGCCCAGAGAGCTTGTTTAGGCCGAGGTTGTGTGAAAAGTCCTTTTCGGGATGCTGATTCTGCTTAAGAATCTGCCTGCGAAGATGCGGGGGATTTGATGAGCGGCTTCATAAGGGGAGCGGATCGTGGTCAGGCGACGATGT
>JBAVVQ010000155.1:0-3119 GCA_049697375.1 Rhodomicrobium sp. | reverse complement strand
GCTTGGAACGGCTTGATGCGTGCGCCAGACCTTATCCGTTCAATCGCCACCCGGAAATGGGCGCAGGTCAGGACTTAAGGCCGTTGGTATTAATCAGTACGTGTTTGGCTTTTCGTCCAAGTCCAGGGTCTACCCGGCTCTGCGGAAGGCAAGCAAGCGCGCTGGCGTGCCTTACCACGTTCCGAAGGACGGGGGCGGGTCGCCACTCCTTTGCAACCGGCCTCCTGGAGGAGGGCCGGAGCTTGAAGGAGGTGAAGGAGGCCGGGCGATGGAAAACAATCAAGATGCCGGACATGATTTATGGGCACCTTGAGCACAGCGCTGTTGACGATAAGGCGCGCGAGATTGGCGAGAAATGGGCGGCAGAAACTATGCAGAAAGGCGAGGTCATCAAGCCTGATTTTTCGGCAAACCAGCGGCAAGAAAAGAAGTAAACCCATAACATACGGAAAAAACACATGAATTTATTTGACACATCAGCCTTGGTAAGGGGGAGGCCGAGAGTTCAATCCTCTCTTGCAGCACCATCCATTCTCCAGGAAGTCAGGACCTGTTTCCGCGTGGGCCTCAGCGCCTGCCAACGCTTTCATTCCAAAAAAATGTTGCCTGTCCGGGCCTTAGAAAATTGGAGAGGCGCATCCTTATGATCCTTTGCAGAAGCTATCGCTATGGTTGATTGATATCACCTTTTTCCGCCAATGGCAGTGTTCTGTATCTCTCGCTTCAGGATTGTCGGCGTCACCGCTCATTCCAGCAGTTCCTGAAGCCGCAGGATTACGAGAGGCGCCCCCTGCTTTTCCCGTGCATTTAAACCCCGCCTCGTCCTGCCGCACGCGTTGCAACGCGCAGTATATGAAGCTGACAGTAGGAGCCTTTCGCGCGATGCACGGATGCTCGGCGTGAGGGTGTGAAGGGGCCTGTTCCCTTGGGAACAGCGGATTTCTGACACTGATGACAGGATTTTCGAATGACCTGCATCAAAAAGTTCAGGCATCCACCCAAACCCACACGAGGAAACAGTCCCATGACCTCTCCCTCCGACGTCTATAAACCGAGCTTCGGTCAACTCGGCTGGCGGGCCGTCATTCTTGCGCTGACAGCCGCTTTGACAATCATTGTCTTGTCAGTCGCGGATAGATTGTCCGCCCCTGCAGAACATCCGCGCGCGGCCGCCGCGATGATTTCCGTTCCAGCCAAAGCCAAATCAGGGGAGCCGGTAACGAAGCCAATCGTACCTGCGAAGCCGATTGATCCAGACTCCGCAGCCTTCATAGGAACGGGGGATGGAAGCGCCGGTTATTGGACAAGGCCATGACCTGGCAATGCCGATGAGCCGCGCCGGGCCCGATCCGGCAAGCACGCCTTGCCTTAAAATCAGTTAAGGCCTCGCCTGCCAGTCAGGCGAGGCCTCTTATGATGTTACGATCCCTAAGCTCTTGGAGTGACGACAGTTGGGGTAACATCTGTTGGAAGGCAATGCGGCTGTTGAAAGCCAGTGGGCGCCTTTCCAGCGGGAGCATACTCGATGTTGTCGGTACCGCTGCTGTTGGGGCCTTTTACGCATTGCGAACTGCTCGAAGACGAAGCCGAAGAAACAGGGGAACAAAAACGGGGTTGCAGTCCGGCGTTTTGGCGCATTCTCCATGCGATGGCATGGTCGGTGCACGAGGTATCGCCGCTCACGCCCAATCCGCCAATCACTTGGCCGTCTTTATAGAGAGCGACGCCGCCGCCGAAGGTGATGATTCCGCCTGCAACCTGGTTGAAACCGGTTTGCTGCGGATCAAAGGACGGATTGAAGGGATTCGAGTTGTTCAGTCCATAAAGAGAACCGCCCGGCTGCGTGGGCGCATAAAGGTTTGCAGTCGAGATGGCGAGCTGGCTGTTGCTGAAGCCATTCGCGGTGAATGCCTTGGCCATCGCAATTGCGCGGCTTCCAGGCCAGGCGTTATTTTCACTGTTGGTGATAACGGAGCAGACCACGCCCCTGCGATCGACGACGGCGGCCCACATCAGGTTTGGCTTGAACAATCCGCCATTGCCGTCTTGTACAACCTTGAACAGCTGTTCTTGCACGCTTTTAACAGTGCCAGCGTCAATGGCGCAGGGTCCAAATCCGCTATCGGTGGCGTAAGCCGCCGTAGCCGATAACATCGCAAACGAAGCTCCGGCGATAAGTACTCTTTTCAACATGCTATTTCCCCTCTCGATTGTTCTGAAATCTGCCTAAGCGCCCCAACCAAAAAACAAATACATAAAACAAATCAGCCCGGCCGGGGCCCTGATCGACTCGTACTATTTGCCTGTATTGATTTCAAAAAGAGAAAAGCTGAAGGGTGATCGTTTTTGTTAAGATGTGGTAATTATACAATCCTCTTTTGGTTGCATCGAGAATGAATACTATAGAAGGTTGTCCACAAAGCTGAGTTATTGGGACAACCAGATTTGGATTAAAGTTGAGATGCCGACTATAGATCTGGTCAATTCTGATAAATAGCTGGCGCAGCCGGAGGATCTCGTCAATTCAGCTATGTCAGTTGACGCCGGGGCTAGGGACTAAAATGCAGACCCAGTTTAGAGCAGTCGTCACGATCTCCGCGGCTGGCGGCCCATTTGCGAAATCGAACCGCAGTCAGGAGCGCCGGGCGAGACTGCTCTCGCCCTTTTCAAACATAGCGCAGTTGCAAGAGCCTTACAGGCTCAGCCGCGCGCCCGTTTCAGCTCGCGAACAGCGCCACGCGCCGCGCTGGTCGCCATCGCGGCATACACCTTGAGAGCCTGGCTCACCTCCCGATGCCGGTCCAGCGGGCTCCATGCGGCGGCGCCTCGCGAGTCCATAGCCTCGCGCCGCGCCGCGAGTTCCGCGTCGCTGAGCCGGACATGGATGGCGCGGGCGGGAATGTCGATATCGATGATATCGCCCTGCTCGATGAGAGCGATGGCTCCGCCTTCCGCCGCTTCTGGCGAGACGTGGCCCATGGAGAGGCCCGACGTGCCGCCCGAGAAGCGCCCGTCCGTGATCAGCGCGCACTCCTTGCCGAGGCCGATGCTCTTCAGATAGCTCGTCGGATACAGCATCTCCTGCATGCCGGGACCGCCGATGGGGCCTTCATAGCGGA
>JBAVVQ010000154.1:0-5526 GCA_049697375.1 Rhodomicrobium sp. | reverse complement strand
GACTTGAGGAGGGCGCGGTTGATCGATTGTTTGTCGTCGAGCGTCAAGCCTGGCGCTGGCAGCGCAAGGAGCGCGGAGCCACCGCCGGAGATGAGGCAAAGCACGAGATCATCCGGCCCCAATCCTTGCACCTTTTCGAGGATTCGCCGCGCTGCATCCTGCCCGGCTGCGTCCGGTACGGGATGGGATGCTTCGATGACCTCAATTTTCTTGCAGGGCACACCGTGGCCGTAGCGCGTGACAACCACGCCCTCTACAGGGACATCCCAGTGAGCCTCGACGGCCGCCGCCATCGAACCCCCGGCCTTGCCCGCTCCGACAACCACAACTCTGCCTTTTGGCGGCGGCGGAAGATGTTCCGGAACACAGCAATCCGGCAAAGCCGCCGCCGTGGCCGCGTCGAACATATCTCGGAGCACTTTGCGATGGTCGGTAACCATTCGGCTGTCTTCCTTAGCGGCTCCCTAGCCCATGCCCCGGCTTACGCCGGCTTCGAACCAATTTCGAAATTCGCAAGCAGTTCCAGCGCCCGGACCATGGCCGAGTGATCCCACGCCTTGCCGCCGTTCGCGCTGCACGCATTGAAAAGCTCCTGCGCCGCCGCCGTGTTGGGCAGCGAGACGCCAAGCGCCCGCGCGCCCTGCAAGGCAAGATTGAGATCCTTCTGGTGAAGCTCGATCCTAAAGCCTGGATCGAAGGTCCGCTTGATCATCCGCTCGCCGTGGACCTCAAGAATTTTGGAGGATGCAAAGCCGCCCATCAGCGCCTGGCGAACCTTCGCCGGATCGGCGCCGGCCTTCGCCGCGAACAACAGCGCTTCGGCCACAGCCTCGATATTCAGCGCAACGATGATCTGATTGGCGACCTTGGTTGTCTGCCCATCGCCATTCCCGCCGACATGCGTAATGTTCTTGCCCATTGTCTCGAAGAGCGGCTTGACCTTCTCAAACGCGCTTTCCGGCCCTCCCACCATGATCGTCAATGTCGCCGCTTTCGCGCCAACCTCGCCGCCGGATACCGGCGCATCGAGATAATCGCAGCCAAGCTCGTCGATCTTCTTGGCGAAGACCTTGGTTTCGATCGGGGAGATCGAACTCATATCAACCACGATCTTGCCCTTCGAAAGCCCTTCGGCGATACCGTCCGCCCCGAACAAAACGGACTCGACGTCCGGCGTATCGGGCACCATCGTGATGATGATGTCGGACCTTTGAGCCACCTCCTTGGCGCTCTTGCATTCGACGCCGCCGCCTTCGACCAGGTCCCGGGGCGCCTGCCTCCTCGTATGCAGAAACAGCTTGTGGCCGGCATCCTGAAGATGCTTCGCCATTGGGCGCCCCATGATGCCTAACCCGATAAACCCCACGTTCGCCATGAAAGCACCTTTTTTGTTTTTGGGACAGGCGGTTCGTTCGCGTTATCGATACGCCTGCATCCAGCCGAGGCTTTCTTTTGTTCCATGCCGAGGTTTGTATTCGCAGCCGATCCAGCCGTCATAGCCGAGGCGGTCGATGAAATTCAGCAGAAACCGGTAGTTGATTTCGCCGGTGCCCGGCTCGTTCCGGCCAGGATTGTCGGCCAGTTGAAGGTGAGCGATCCGCGGCAAGAGGCGCTCAATGGTATTGGCCAGCTCGCCTTCCATGCGCTGCATATGATAGATGTCGTATTGCAGTTTGAGATTAGGCGAGCCCACTTCGTCGAAAAGACTTATGGCTTGCGCGGAGCGGTTCAGGAAGAAGCCTGGAATGTCGTAAGTGTTGACAGGCTCCGCGAGAAGAGAAATGCCTGCATCCTGCAGTTTCGATGCGGCGAACTTCAGATTCTCCGCAAGCGTTCGTCGCGCGACTCGCGGCTCCAGGCCAGCGGGCGGGATCCCGGCAAGGCAATTGACCTGAGCGCAATCGAGGGCCTTTGCGTAGTCGATGGCCTTGCCGACGCCGTCTTGAAATTCGGAGACGCGATCCGGATCGCAGGCGATGCCGCGCTCTCCTGCTTCCCAGTTTCCAGCGGGCAAGTTGAACAGGACTTGGGTCAGGCCGTGCTTGTGGAGACGCTTGGCGATATCGTCCTTCTGGAACGCATAAGGGAAGAGATACTCGACTCCCCGGAAGCCCGCTTCGGCCGCCGCCGCAAAGCGGTCCAGAAACGGCGTCTCCGTGAAGAGCATCGAGAGATTGGCGTTAAATTTCGGCATTCTATTTCTCCGGCCTCTTCCCCGGCTCCAGCGATTGAAGGGAGGGGGCCGCCGCCTGATCGGCCATGCTCACCCAGCCGCTCTCAAGGGTCAGGCTGGGATCGAGACAAAGGATTTCCTCGAACTCGTTGACGCCGCTGATCTCGGTTCCCATCGAGATGTTTGTGACGCGCTCCACAATAAATTCGAGGACCACCGGCACCTGATGTTCCTGCATCAGCGCTTCCGCCTTCGCGAACGCTTCCTTGAACTCGTTGGGGCTGCGGACACGGACCGCCTTGCAGCCCAGGCCCTCGGCTACGGCGACGTGATCCACGCCGTAGCCTGGAACCGCATTGCTTTCATCGGTAGCGTTGATGTTTTCGAAGGCAAGGCTTACCTGGAAATCCATCTCGAAGCCGCGCTGGGACTGGCGGATCAGGCCGAGATAGGAATTGTTTATCACCACATGCAGATAGGGCAGCTTATGCTGCGCGCCGACGGCCAGTTCCTCGATCATGAACTGGAAATCGTAATCTCCCGAAAGCGCGACGATCCTGCGGCTTGGGTCCGCGGCCCTGACGCCGAGCGCGGCGGGGAGCGTCCATCCGAGCGGGCCGGCCTGCCCGCAATTGATCCAGTTCCTGGGGCTGTAGACGTGAAGGAATTGCGCGCCTGCGATTTGCGACAACCCGATTGTGGTGACGTAGCAGGTGTCGCGGTCGAAATGGCCATTCATCTCCTCGTAAACGCGCTGCGGCTTCAGCGGCACTTCGTCGAAATGCGACTTGCGCAGCATGTGGCCTTTCCGGTGGGCGCATTCCCGCGCCCAGGCGCTGCGGTCCGGCAGCTTTCCCGCCGTCTTCCACTCCGCCGCGACATCGCAGAACAGCTCCAGCGCCGCCTTGGCGTCCGAGACGATGCCGAGATCAGGATTGAAGACGCGGCCGATCTGCGTCGGCTCGATATCGACGTGAACGAATTTCCGGCCTCTTGTGTAGGTCTCGATGGACCCCGTGTGACGGTTCGCCCAGCGGTTGCCGATGCCGAGCGCGAAATCCGACCGGAGATACGTCGCATTCGCATAACGGTGGCTTGTCTGCAAACCCACCATTCCCGCCATGAGCGGATGATCGTCAGGAATTGACCCCCACCCCATCAAGGTCGGAACAACAGGCACGCCGACAATCTCGGCGAATTTCACCAGCAAATCGGAAGCATCGGCATTGATGACGCCGCCACCGGCGATGATCAGCGGACGCTCCGCGGCGTTCAGCATCTTGATTGCGCGTTCGATCTGCTTGCGGCTCGCTTTTGGCTTGTAGACCGGCAGCCGCTCATAAACCTCATCGTCATATTCGATCTCCGCCGTTTGGACGTCGACGGGGAGATCGATGAGGACGGGACCGGGACGTCCCGAGCGCATGAGGTGAAAAGCCTGCTGAAACACCATCGGCACAAGGCCGGGCTCGCGAACCGTCACGGCCCACTTTGAGACCGGCTTTGCGATGGACTCGATATCGACGGCCTGGAAATCTTCCTTGTAGAGGCGCGCGCGCGGCGCCTGGCCCGTGATGCATAGGATCGGGAGCGAATCCGCCTGCGCGGTATAGAGCCCGGTGATCATATCGGTCCCGGCCGGACCGGACGTTCCAATGCAGACGCCGATGTTGCCAGGTTTCGTCCGCGTATAGCCGTCCGCCATATGCGAGGCGCTTTCCACGTGACGCGCGAGAATATGCCGGATGGTTCCCCTCGTTCTCAGGGCCGAGTAAAGCGGATTGATTGCGGCGCCGGGAACTCCGAAGGCGCAAGTCACGCCTTCCTTTTCGAGCACACGGACAGCCGCGTCCACCGCTCTCATCCGGGGCATTCCCAACTCCCTTGCACTTTTTTATACGGACATTGTATTCACCCAGGGTCCAAGCGAGCAATCACGAGTCCGTGATTCTTCGTTTTTCCAAAAAGGAAAATCAGCAACATTCTTATAGCGTTAGCTTGACGCTTACGGATGATCCGGTGAGGGCGAAATGGGCGGCCCGCGCGAGGCCGTCCGCTGTCGCTCATGACGCCTCGACAGCGTTTCGCCGCGTTCCAGACTTGCCTAAACCGCGAAGCTGCGCGAATGACCTTAGGAATGACGCCGAAGTTTACCCTTAAGTCTTTCGCCCCCGATTCCCCATTCGTGTCGCATCTTGCGCCAAGCCCGAATTTTGGCGAGCGGCGCGGTGGCCTGCGGCCCGATATGCTGATCCTGCATTACACGGGCATGCCGTCCTGCGAGGATGCGATCCGTTGGCTGGCTTCGCCTCAGTCGGGCGTTTCCTGTCATTACGTCGTGGATGAGCAGGGCGCGATCACCCAGATGGCGCCGGAAGCCCTTCGCGCCTGGCATGCGGGCGTCTCGCATTGGCAAGGCGCCGAGGATATCAATTCCTGCTCCATCGGGATCGAGATCCAAAATCCCGGTCATGACGGCGGCTATCCCGATTTTCCGGATGCGCAAATGGCCGCGGTGGAGGCTCTGTGCCTGGACATCACCCGCCGCAATGGCGTGCCGCCCCGGCGCGTTCTTGCCCATTCCGATGTGGCCCCGCGGCGGAAGATCGACCCCGGCGAGAAATTCGATTGGAGAAGGCTGGCTCTGGCCGGGATCGGGCATTGGGTCGAACCTTCGCGCATAACGGGCGGAGCGAGTTTCGGATCAGGCGACGCCGGCGGCGCCGTCATGGCTTTGCAGCGGAATTTGCGCGCCTACGGCTATGAGATCGACGCCACGGGCGCTTTCGATGAGCATACCCAGATTGTGGTTTCCGCCTTCCAGCGTCACTTTCGTCCTGCCCTTGTCGATGGCCGCGCCGACCGTTCCACGGTCGAGACTTTGGACGCTCTTCTTGAGGCTTTGAGTTTGAGGCTTCATCCTTCGACAGGCTCAGGATGAGGCCGAGCGCGGCTAGACCCTCATGGTGAGCTTGTCGAACCATGGGCCGCATCGTTTTTCGGCGCCCTGCCGGGCTGTTCCAGGCCCAGCGCCTCCAAACCCGAAGCGACAGCCTTTTTCATGACGGCCGGAAGCGCAAAAGCCGAAAGATTTGCAAGCGGCGCCCAATCGCCGCCGAAGGCTTCGGCGGCTGGCTTTACCTCGTCGTGATGGGCTGCGAGCACGCGCATCTCCAAATGGAAATGCGTGAAAGTGTGCTGGACCATCCGGCCTTCCGTCCAATTCCCATCCGGCGGCGAGGCGAGCGGGGCGCCGGCAGCCCACTCCGAGCACGGCGCCTCCATCATACCCCCGAGCAGGCCCTTGTCTTTTCGCCGCCGCAAAAGGATGTGCGGATCGCCGCGCTCCGTGC
>JBAVVQ010000153.1:0-3862 GCA_049697375.1 Rhodomicrobium sp. | reverse complement strand
CTTTAGTAGTCCCCGTGATAAACTGGTATACCTCTTCGAATACGCGTCGCGTAAGAAAGCTGCGCGCCATCGAGCGCTGGCGATCAATACACCAGAAGCAAATGCAGCGTATCTAAATAACCAGTCGTGAACGCGCGAGAGAGCGTAAATGCAGACTGACGACAAGCACCACGCCAAGCGTGAGCGGAACAGTATCCCAAAACAGGAACGAAACAATATGCGAGAGCGGCGTGTGTTAGTGCCACGAGAGAAAGCCACGATGATAAAAGAATGCGCGTATGATGGAGAACTCGCTTTAAAAATTGCCGTCGAAGTGCTTGAGGCGGGCGATATCAGGCGGCTGTCTGGCGAAGTGGACGTCCCCGCCTTCGGTGCGGCAATCAAAGCCGCTGCTGCTCGCCTTTCCGCTAAGCACCACGACCGCGACTATGAAAGCGAACGTGTGACTGGCTACGCGCATGGAATTCTTCTCCGGCCGCAAGACACAGTGAATGATCTCGACGACGAGATCGAGTGGAAGACAACGGCCGCTGAAACTTTGCAGAGGTACGCCGACAGACGCCACAAGAGCCGGCAGGAAGACGAGTAAGAGACCAAAGCTTGGCTATATGATGAGCCCGTAATTCTTAAGGGAGGTGAGTGCCTTGCTTCCCCAGAGGGGCGCTTTCGTAATCGTCGAGGAGACGTTCGTAGCAAAACGTCCCTCCTCCCTCGGGACGCGCTGCCCCTGATGTTTCCTGTCAAGAAGCTGAGCACCCATAGTCAGAGTTTTTGTTCAGAGTCAATGTTCCCACGTCATATCTATTACGTCAGCGCAAAATGCGGGGCCGGAAAATCTCAGTAGCCTGCTGCTACATCAAGCGCAACCTTTTCGTGAACAATTACGTTTATGTCGCGCAGTCACTGCACTTGGTATCGGAAATCTCCGAGCGACTGAGGAAGATGGGTGTTACGCCACGGGTGATAACGAGCGACACCCACGGGAAGGGCGTGAAGAAGGCCATAGTTGAGGCGTTGAAAACGGCACCTGATATCGGCTGCTGCCTTCTCATCACCTGGCAAGCCTATGCTGAACTGCCCTTCTTTCCCAAGCGGCAGGAGTGGCAACTGATCGTGGATGAGATCCGCAGGTTGACCGCCCCTACAAGCTGAAAATTCCGTTCAACCAAGCTTTCATCACCGAGCATGTCGAGATTGGCTACGCCGTGAACGAGAGAGTGGCTCGCTTAAAGCCGGTCGATGGGGGGAAACTCAGGTCATTCCTGAACAAGCCGCGCGACGACGTGCACGGACTGTTCACAGACTTTCTCCGGGATGTGCTGTTCCGAAATCGCGATGTGTTCGTGGAAATCGGGCCTTGGACGAGGATGATGGAAGAGAAGACGGTTTCCGAAAGCGATGAGGAGAACACCGTTTTGGCCGTGTCGATGCTGAGCCCGAAGCTTCTGAATGGCGGAATTCTCCTCGGGGCGAATATCGAGTCAAGCATGCTCTATGATTGGTATCGCCGCTATTACGGCATGAAGTTTCAGGAATTCGAGCCCATCAAGCGGCATTTGAGGAAAGTCTAACCAAGTGCCTCGCCCTATTGAGATATATTATTTCCTGGATGCGCGCTTTTTCAGCAAATTTAAGGCGTGCCAGAAGGGCTCTGACGGAAGCGCCATCATCGATGCTATGGACCAGAAGGCAGTGGCTTTATTCGATGGGAAGCCCTTTCTCTACGTCACGAATAAAGATCCTCGTGACATTTCACCAAAGCAAATACGCCAAGAGGGAAGATGAGTTCATCGTGGTTTCCTGTAGTATTCAAGAGTTTATTGCTCAGTTTAGGCTTTGCGCTGGAACTCTGATTGCCAAGAAGGAGCAGGTCTTTTTCAATCCTGCACATTATGATCCGACCATTGACCCGAGCCAAGGCTATCGAACCCAGGCCAATTTCGACTCAGCCTCCATGCTGGTGCTGGACTTTGACAAGGGCAGCCTCTCGCCGGACCGCTTTGTCGAAATTTTCTGGACCAAGGCAGGCAGGGCAGGAAAGCGCAGTTTCATTATCTGCAACACCTTTTCCTGCTCGCCAGAAGAGCCGAACAGGTTTCGCGTTATTCTCTTCTTCAAGACGCCGGCGCGTTCGCTTGGCGCTTATCAGGCCGTCTTCGACAGCGTGATCGCAAGAATCGTGGAAGAGGGCTACCCCATCGAAGAAATGGGCATCGACCTAAGCTGCCGAAGCGGCGTGCAATCCTTTTACATACCCTGTACGAACCGGGCCTATCCCGATCATGCCTTTTTTGAGCAATATGGCACCGAGACCCGACACATTGCCCGTTACGGCATCGACCCCTCAAGCTACGATAAGACAGCGCCGGTACCTCCCACGCTCCAAAGAGCTAAGCAATCATCGACCGCTGTTCCCAGCACGCTATCGCCTGAGCTTTTAGACATGAAGGCGAAACTTATAGCCATGCCCAGGGGCCAGAATGCTGGATTCTTCGAGTTCGCCTGCAAGACCGCCGCCCACTTCAAAGACGAAGCCAGGGTTACAAAAGAGCTTTATGAGGCCGCTGGAGCCGATAGGAAGCTGCAGGCCAAGGTGAAACCGGCGCTGAACTCCCTCAGAAAATACGGGCTCATATAGCCAAGCTACAGCTCCTCCTCCCGACCAGAAACTTAGGTTTACCGAGGTCTCATCCGGCAGCTTTAGCCCGAGCGCGCGTGCTGCCTAAATAATACGACCGCCTTCCCAAGGCACACACTCGAAAATTGCACCGCAAGAGTCGTGCATAAATAGTCATGCACACAAAGCACCAGTCAATTAACCTAAAACAATGGAGACGAATATTATGTTAACTGTAAACCCTATCCGAGGAGAGAAGTATGCGAGCCACATGCGCCGGAACCCACTCGTCGAACTCTTGCTAGAAGAGCCGAAACTGAACATGAGGCTCGGAAAGAAATGGCGAAAAGGTGCCGAATATCTCGGAGAACTTGAGTCCACAATCGTAGCAGCGCTGGTTCCCGATACGCTGAAAAAAGGCTTCGGTTACGGTGTTCCAACCGCTGAGGTCGCGAAGCGCTGCGCGGAGATCTTGAAGTGTGAGGTCGATGAAGATGTCATGATTTATGACATTCGGGCGATATTGGAGCCTAGCGGCTGGGTCGCCTATGAAGACGGGAAAGCTTTTCTCCTGGCGGCCGAATGTCGTGAGGAGGATGCGCTGGAACCGGCAGGCGCATGACTGACGACCTAGACGAATTGCGCCATATGAAGGACGAGATCGCAAGCTTGCGGCTAGAGATTGCGCAGTTGAAAGCGAAGCTTGAAATGATCGAGATTCAACAGCGGCAGCAACAGAGGCAGCAGCGCTAATTCGAGACGCAGATCGCGCGCGGGTCTGTGCGCGGCTACTTCTGAATCGTTGGGGCGGAAGACGGCCGGCAATCAAGGAGCGGCAGGGCAAGCCCGTTTGCTCCTGCCGCGTCGCCTAAATAATACGACAGCATTTCGCGCGCGAGTTTGCTGAGAACGCGCCGGAAGAAAAAAAGAGAAGCTCCAAGCACAGGAGACGGTAATGGGAAGAATTTTAGATTTGGACAATTGCACAAATAAGCAAGCGGCGGTCATCGCGGCTTACACGGAGGAACTGGAGGAAAACGAACGGAAGATCGTCGACGAAGGAGCTTGGGCTATAAGCCTGGATCTTTCCAGAATAAAGTTTTGGCTCCCGATTTTGATGAAATATTGCCCGAACCATCCACATACTGACAACCTGAAATGGGAGCGGCAGCTTTACAAAAAGCGTAAAGGTCTGGATGATTTCTCCTTTTGACTGGGACTGAGCTTTCACTTCCCCAAGCTATG
>JBAVVQ010000152.1:0-4952 GCA_049697375.1 Rhodomicrobium sp. | reverse complement strand
GCTTCGAGATCCCCGTTCCATTCGCGAGCATCGGCAGGCCAGGCCGTCCAGATCGCCTTTTGCGGCTCCCACTCAGCCGGTATCGAGATTGCTTGACCGGTCATGCCCGTATAGATCCTCACGAAGGACGCATCGCTCGGAACGAGCCATGCTTCATTGATCTATACGACTGCACATGGACTTCAAGCGCGGCGACAAGGCCCAGTTAATTAAGATCCGGAAACGGCCGTTTCGACACGGTTGATCGTCACAGTGCCCAAGTCCGTCGGGAGGGACACCTGCTCCACCAGCCATAATTGAGGCTTGTTCAGCTTCTGGAAGTTCACTTCCCACTGTACGCTCTGAAGCTGCCGCCCGTTTGCCGCGGAGGCTGTGCTCGAAGCAAATTGAATCCGGCAGGTCACGAGCCTGGGGTCTTGTTGTTCCTCTTGTGAGGGATGGAAGCTGGCGTTGATCTTCGCGCGGCTCATGAGAACGGTGAGGACCTTGTCGCAGGGAGTAGGCGACGTCGCGGACGAACGTATCGACGCCGCGAGCAGCGCGGACAACGGATCGAGAACGCCTTTCAAGGAGCTTCCGGGGTTCGCGCCCGCTGCGCCCGAGGCTGCAAAATCAACAGAACTCTCCTGCCCGTCAGACATGACGAGCTTGTAGCGCTCCGGCGTGAGCTTCTGCCCGGTTCGGGAACCGGACGCTTCTCCCTGCACCTTCGTATTGTTGAGAAGCGTGCCCACGTCGGCGGAGATCTCGACCTTGTAATGCTTCGCGTCGATGGTCGCGTGAAGGATGGCCTCCCCCATGCGCACGCCGCCGAGGCTCACGGCGTACCGCGAAACAAGCAACTCAGCCTGCGCCTGAGCGCAAAAGGCCATTGAGACGGCCAGGGCCGAGAAGCAGGCAAGCCCTCTAACGGCACGGCCTCGTCCCCGGAAGGGGAAGGAAAGACCTCGTTTCGTTCTTGATCTCATCTGACAGACTTTACAGTAACTCTACCCAGGGGTAGATGCTGATTAAAGGCAAGCTTTCGCCGAACTTGGCTATTTCATATATTATTGTTCGAAATATGAACAAATTGGAGCTTTGCTTCGCTGAAGCCTGTCTCCTGCTTAAAAAAAAGCGTGACGGAATAAAGCCGCTCCTCGCTCGTTTTCGCCTCGTACATTAAAAGCCAATTATTGCATATGCCCCAAACCGAAGCCGCACCCCCCGCATGGTGCGGCTTTACTTTTTTGTCCGCAGTTACCTCGAAATCAGCGATAAGCTGCGGTCAGCAAGCGCTCATTCAGCAAGACGCCGAAAGGGCGTCGCCCACGGTTCGACAGGCTCCCTTCGACAAGCTCCACCAACTGATTGAGACTGCTCGACCTCATCCCGAGCCTGTCGAGGGATGAAGCCAAGATGTCATGCTTTCTCACCATCCAGCTAAAGGAATTCGATCCCGGACCTGCCAACATTATGCAGATATTGCTTGGCGGGGTCCTGGAACTGCATCCCCACGATGACAGCTGATGCGTCTGCTGCAATCTTCTCAGTCGTTTCTGCTGTCTGCTTGAGGGCGCCTGCATATTGGGCACGCGGGACGGCAGTGACGCGTCACTCTCAAGCCTCGCGCCTTACTCCGTCTCGGCGATGTCGCCGTCCAAATAAAGCCAGCGGCCCTTTTCTCGCACGAACCGGCTCACCTCGCGCATCTCCTGCGCGCGGCCGCTTGCCTTGTAGCGCGCGATGAATTCGACGGTCGCGGCATCGGCGGCGAGGGCCTCATGCCTCAAAACCTTCAGGCCGAGCCAGCGGCGGCCGGACTCGGCGAGCGAGAGCGACGGCGGGCGTGTTCTCGGATGCCAGGTCGCCAGCAGATAGTCCTCGAGGTTCAGGACGTAGGCTGTGTAACGCGAGCGCATGAGCGCCTCCGCGTCGCCGGGCGTTTCGCCGCCGTGCCATCGCTGGCAGCATGTTTCATAGGATTTGAGGCTCCCGCAGGGGCAGGGTCCGCGATATTTCTTTTCCGCTTTCATGCCGGGGCAACCCCTGTTTCCCTCAAGCTGTTAAGAATGCTAATATGGGTGGGGACATCGTGCGTAGCGATGCGGACGTGTCATAAATCCTGACAAGCGTTACGACAGACCCGTTGGTATTATCAGAGAGGCGCCGGCGCCGCTTGGTGGTTTCCATCGCACTTTGGAAGCAGAGATAGGAGCGCTAACATGAACGATAGCACCCGTCACATATTGCGGTGGTGCGCCGGGGGCAACCGTGGTATGCGGACCAATCTGGCCCGGCACCCAAGCCACGGCCGCCTTGCAGGAACCGGCACGACCGGGCCTCCATTAGGGGGTGGGAGCGTTGCCCGGCCAGAACGACCGCTCCGGACAAGAATTCTCCTGCGCGGGAGGCGCAGGTAAGTTCGACTCCTTTACAAATCGCTGCCGTGCGCGGTCTCGTCATCAATAGATGAAGAGAGTCACGCATTACTCCACAGCCGAACGAAATTAAAAGTGACCGCCCGTATAGCGGCCAAACAATGAAGCTTACCACAAGGAGGTTCCTAATGAACGCCAAACAAAATGAAATCATGCGCAGCGGAAAGGGCTTTATCGCGGCCCTCGATCAAAGCGGCGGCAGCACGCCGAAGGCCCTTAAGCTCTATGGCATCGACGAGAGCAAGTACAAGGGCGAAGACCAGATGTTCGACATGATCCATCAGGCGCGCAGCCGGCTCATAACCAGCCCATCGTTCACCGCCGACCGGGTCATCGCAGCGATCCTGTTCGAGCAGACCATGGACCGCGAGATCGAGGGCAAGCCCACCGCCACTTTTTTGTGGGAGAACAAAGGAATTGTTCCGATCCTCAAGATCGACAAGGGCCTCGCCGCCGAAGCGAACGGCGTGCAACTGATGAAGGCGGTCCCGGACCTTGACACGCTCCTCGCGCGCGCCGTCAAGAAGGGCATCTACGGGACGAAGGAGCGCTCGGTTATCAAGGACGCCAACCCAGCCGGCATCAAGGCGATCGCAGCCCAGCAGTTCGAGTGGGGCAAGCAGGTTCTCGCGCACGGTCTTGTGCCGATCCTCGAGCCTGAGGTGGACATCAAGTCTCCCAACAAGGCCGAGTGCGAAAAGATCCTGAAGAAGGAACTGCTCGCCGGTCTGGACACCCTGAAAGATGGACAGCAGGTCATTTTCAAGCTGACCATCCCGGAGGAGCCCGATTTCTACGCCGACCTCATTAAACACCCAAAGGTGGTGCGGGTCGTCGCTCTGTCCGGCGGGTACAGCCGGGACGAGTCCTGTGAAAAGCTCGCCAAGAATCATGGCCTGATCGCTTCCTTCAGCCGCGCGCTTGCCGAGAACCTGACTGCTCAGCAGAGCGACCAAGAGTTCAACAAGGCGCTGAAGGCCACGGTCGATCAGATCTACCAGGCCTCCATCACCTAGCAGGATGCTGAAAAGGCCGAAATTTCCGGCTTCATCCTTCGACAAGCTCAGGATGAGGTGGGGCGATTTCAACGGCTTGGACCTCATGGTGAGCCTGTCGAACCATGGGCCGCATCGTTTTTCAGCAACCCGCTAGAGCATTTTCTAGCGAGGCAGCCGCCGCCCCGAGCGATTTGGGCGGCGGCTTTTTGCGTTCAAGGCGCCCTGAACGGATTCGACTGCGACCATCGCCCCGCAAGCCGCCCGGCTTCATGGCCCGACGCCCCCTTGCTCAGCTTGACTACACTGCCGATAAGGGCGCCAGCTAACGGCAAACCACCCATCTCCGGCAAAAACGGCGCCCGCCACGCCATCCCCAGCCACCGACGCACCGCCTCCCGCTCACACATTGGACCTTGACGGCTTCGGACTGGATGGCCTGAACCCCGTCGCCTCCGGAAAGGGTGACGGCTTCAGATCCCGTGATCGAGAAGCAAAAAGCGGCGGCCGCAAAAACGAAGGAGAGTTTCAGGTTCATTGTCATAATTTCCGCAGTTGGTATAATTTTTATTATAAACGAAGCAATTCGTCTCACCAACTTCAAAGCTGTGGCGATTTCTTAATTAACTTAAACTTGATCCAAGTCCCTGATTTGTCTTCAACCTATACTCAAAAATGCGTGCAGACAGGAAGGCGAAAGCGCCCTGCGCCGCGAGCCATCACCCTCCGAACCCGATTATTCGCTTTGAGAACGCCATGCGGCCAAATTGGGTCAGGCCGCTCTCAGCCGCAGCTGCGAACAGGTTGCAAACTAAAACCATCGTTTGGAAGGGCGATAGGCTGACCGTTGGAGAAAAAAGAGCCCAACACGCCAAAATTCCCATTATGGCGGACGATGCCCAGGAAACCGCGATATCGGTGAAGCCGAAAACATTGCTGCGCGTACCCGACAGGATCAGGCAGAAGGCTTGCACCGCGATGTAGACCATGCCGATGACCGGAACGATAGCCCACTTCCAGCCCTGCGATGGCTGCCCTTGCAGACCCAAAGCAGGAATGAGCAGGAAATAAACGACATTTGCGACGATGAATATAACAGCCAACCAGATGCTGATGGTTTCTTCCGGTCTCGATCGACTTTGGGGGATCTGCTCTGCTCTAGCCATACCAGCTGACCCTCGCGTTAGAGTTATTGTGCCGCTGTGTCTGCTTTTCGAATGAGACCATGGAGAAGCGTCGCGGCGAGGAATTGGCATACCCCAATGAATATACTCGGTCTTGCCTCAGAACTCATCATAAGGATTAAGGAAACCGCCAATCCGGGGACGCGACGAGGCAGCCCCAGTGAGGGGCCTACGCTAACGGATCATGGCTCCAATCCGCAACACCTAATGATGTGTTAACGCGACCCGATACGCCGCTGTTGACCGCTCGCACGCCGAAGCAAAGCGCCTCTGGGAGCCGCAATTTTCATCCCTAATACTGTTGAGCGACAATCCTCCGTCCGGTCAGGAACTCCCGGTCATCATATTTTCCC
>JBAVVQ010000151.1:0-1909 GCA_049697375.1 Rhodomicrobium sp. | reverse complement strand
CGAATACCGCTTCAACCGCAGATACAGGCTCGAAATCCTCATCGACAGGCTCGCCTATGTCTCGCTCAGGACAGCTCCTATGCCGTACAAACTGCTGAAATTGGCTGACCTTTATGCGTAATCAGGTCTACGAATTGCCGTACGAGGGCGCTGCAAGTTGGTCGGCAATTCGGAGACGGGACACTCGCTCATGATCGCCATTCTTTCGGCGCTCGCGCCCCTCTTTCTCATCACTGCCCTCGGCTATGCGCTTGCGGCGCTGAAATTCGCTGGCGGCGAGCTGTGGGATGCGCTCGATCACATCACGTTCTATGTCTTTTTTCCCGCTCTTCTCGTGAAAACCCTGATGCGAGCCGACCTTGCGAGCGTGCCCGCGCGACCTCGTGCTCGTATCCTTCAGCTCGGTGACGATCATGAGCGGCGCGCTTGTCGCCGCCTATCTTCTGCTGGAAAGGCCCGTCTCAGGCCCCGTGTTTACAAGCTTTTTTCAGGGAGCGGTCCGGTTCCAAAGCACGATCACAGTCGCGATCTCTGGCGCGCTCTTTGGCGAGCGGGGGTTGACGCTCTCCGCCCTTTCGGTTGCTTCCATTATCCCGACGGTGCAGCTCTACACCGTGCTTGTGCTTTTGATCTTCGGGCGGGGCAATGGCGAGATAAGCTTCTGGCCAATTCTGCGCAGACTGACCACCAATCCATTCACTTTGGCCTGCGCCCTGGGTCTCGCCCTGAACTTTACTGGAGCGCCGGATGCCCTCTATGACACGTCTTCCATCCTGGGCGCGCCAGCCATTGCCCTCACGATGCTGGCTGTCGGAGCCGGGGTCGATCTGGCGAGCGTCCACGCAGCCCAGAACCTCGTGGCGGCGAACATGGCTCTGCGTCTCATCGGGATGCCGCTTCTTGTGTTCGGCCTTTGCCGGCTGACGGGCTTGTCCGGGCTTCCGCGCACCGTCGCCATCATCGCAGCAGCCGTGCCGACCGCGGCGACGGCCTATACGATGGCGCGGAAGATGGGAGGCGACGCCGAGTTGATGGCGCAGATCATTACCTTTCAGAGCATTGCGTCAACAGCGACCCTTCCTCTTTTCATTTGGCTGGCGCAGAGCTGATAAGAGTGATTTTCTGCAGTCATAGACGCTGCTGAAGGGCCATCGATGGCGATGAATGAGAAGGATATGTGGCTCGCCGTTTTGCTCAGCGCGCAGCCATGGCTTGTGGGCGCGGGCGCCTTCCTGATCGGCTATCTGCTCGGCTCCATCCCTTTCGGCTATCTCTACGGCCGTCTCGCGGGCATCGGCGACATCCGTAACATAGGGTCCGGCAATATCGGCGCGACGAATGTGCTGCGCACGGGCCGCAAGGGGCTGGCCGCGCTCACCCTTTTGTCCGACGCGGCGAAAGGCTTCATGCCTGTTCTGCTCATCAGGCAGTATCTCGGGATGGAGCCGGCCTTGTTTTGCGCGGCCGGAGCCTTTCTCGGCCACCTCTATCCTGTCTGGCTTCGCTTCCGCGGCGGCAAGGGCGTCGCGACCTATATTGGCGTCATTACGGCTCTCTATTGGCCTGCAGGGGTGTTTTATTGCGCGGTCTGGCTGGGCATCGCGGTCGTGACCCGCTATTCTTCGCTCTCCGCGCTTATTGCTGCGGCCCTCACTCCCATTTTCGTGGCGGTCCTTGCGCCGGGCGCGCTTTATGTCTTTATGCTGGCGCTCTCCGCCGCCCTCATCGCTAGGCATCATAAGAATATTAGGAACTTGATTTCGGGCCATGAAAGCAAAATCGGCCAGAGCGCGACGGGCGCGAAAAGAGCCTAATCCACAGGAAGGCCCCGCAAGGCTTAGCGAGAGCGAAAAGCTCAGCTGCCTTCGCTTGATCAGGACGCCGCATATTGGGGTCGTCACCTTTTGGG
>JBAVVQ010000150.1:0-5634 GCA_049697375.1 Rhodomicrobium sp. | reverse complement strand
CTAGAAAGCTTGGCTCACGCTTCTCAGCGATGACGAGTGCGCGCTGACGCACGGGTCATATGGTCAAGCTAGCGCTCCCTGTCCTTTAGGCGCTCGAACGCCAGCGCACGCGGCGCCGCGGACGGATTTCAATCTTACGCAAAAGTTCAGTTGGTCCCGCGTCTGCACTGCGGAATAAAAAACTAAAACGTCTTGCTCTCCTACGGCGCCACAGGGCGGCGAGCGCAGGGGGTGAGCGACTTGCGGGCGGATTATTTCCTGGGAGGATTGCCGATGACGGCCGAAACTTCGGGTCGATCCGCCAGGAAGAACGAAGTTGCCGCTTTCCTGTTGCTGACGGCGGTGCTGATTCCAATTTTCGCCGTCGGGGTGGTTGGCGGATATGGCCTAGCGGTCTGGACCTGGCAGAGGATCGCGGGCCCGCCCGGCCCGCCTAACAAGGGTTAATCCAATGAGCTACGATCGTAGGCAATTCGTGCACGGCGCGTGGTTGCGCAAGCTCGCTCGTGTTCCGACGCCCGACGGAATGATGGAAATCGCAAGCCTCGTAGTCCATGTCCGTCCTGAGCGTCTCGACGCGGTCCGGGAGGCCATTTGTGCACTTTCAGGGACGGAAGTAGCTGTAACTGATCGACGCGGCAAGCTCGTCGTGACGGTCGAGGCTGGCCCGGGAGACCGGCTCGGAGAAAGACTAACCGAGCTTTCCGTCATGCCAGACGTGATTTCCACGACCCTGGTCTATCACGCTATTTCGGAACAGGAATCTTCGATCCAGGGAGCGGCCTGACATGACGGGGACAAGACTCGACCGGCGCGACTTCCTCAAGCTGGAGGCAGTCGCCATGGCCACAGCCGCCGCTGGCTTCGCCTCTCCGGCGGAAGCAGCCAATCTCGAAACCCACAAGGAGACGACCTCGCTCGCCTGGAACAAGGCTGCGTGCCGATTTTGTGGAACCGGATGCAGCGTCATGGTCGGGGTCAAGGATGGCCAAGTCGTGGCCACACATGGCGATATCAAGGCCGAAGTCAACCGTGGCCTCAATTGCGTGAAAGGTTATTTCCTTTCCAAGATTATGCATGGCGCAGATCGCCTGACGACGCCGATGCTCCGCAAGAAGAACGGCGTCTATGACAAGGAAGGCGAATTCGTCCCCGTCTCGTGGGACGAGGCCTTCGACGTGATGGCGGACAAGTTCAAGGCGGCGCTGAAAAAGCGCGGCCCCAACGGCGTGGCGATGTTCGGCTCGGGCCAGTGGACCATTTTTGAAGGCTATGCGGCCGTAAAATTATTCAAGGCTGGTTTCCGCACCAACAATATCGACCCCAACGCGCGACACTGTATGGCGTCGGCGGTGGCTGGCTTTATGCGCACCTTCGGCATCGACGAGCCAGCGGGCTGCTACGACGACATTGAGGCCGCAGACGCCTTCGTGCTCTGGGGCTCGAACATGGCGGAAATGCACCCGATCCTCTGGACGCGCGTCGCCGACCGCCGGCTTTCCGCGCCTCATGTCAAGGTCGCCGTCCTTTCGACCTTCGAACACCGCTCGTTCGATCTCGCGGACATTGGAATCGTATTCAAGCCACAGGCGGACCTGATTCTCCTCAACACGATCGCCAATCACATCGTCAAGACCGGCCGGGTGAACAAGGGTTTCATCACGGCCCACACGGTCTTCAAGCGGGGCCAGACCGATATCGGCTATGGTCTGCGCCCTGATCATCCCCTGCAGCAAAAGGCGACTGGCGCCGCGGCACCCAACGACTCGACCGACATGAGTTTCGAGGACTATGCCGCCTTTGTTTCCGAATACACGATCCCCAATGCCGCGGAGCGGACCGGCGTGCCCGCGCATCGGATTGAGGCGCTGGCTGAACTCTATGCCGACCCGAAGACCAAGGTCGTCAGCTTCTGGACGATGGGCTTCAATCAGCACACGCGCGGTGTATGGGCGAACAATCTCGCCTACAATCTGCATCTTCTGACCGGGAAAATTTCCGAGCCGGGGAACAGCCCGTTTTCGCTCACCGGCCAACCCTCCGCCTGCGGCACGGCGCGCGAGGTCGGCACCTTCTCACATCGCTTGCCGGCAGACATGGTCGTGACCAATAAAGCGCATCGCGATCACGCGGAGGACATTTGGCGGCTGCCGGAGGGGACGATTTCCGACAAGAATGGCGCTCACGCCGTCCTGCAAAATCGTATGTTGAAGGATGGCCTCCTCAACGCTTATTGGGTGCAGGTCAACAACAACATCCAGGCCGCCGCCAACGCTCTCGAAGAGGGCATTCCGGGCTATCGCAATCCAGATAATTTCATCGTCGTTTCCGACGCTTATCCCACAGTGACGGCGGTGTGCGCCGATCTCGTTCTGCCGACAGCGATGTGGGTCGAGAAGGAAGGCGCTTATGGCAACGCCGAACGCCGTACCCAAGTCTGGCGGCAACTCGTCAACGCGCCAGGCGAAGCCAAATCAGACCTTTGGCAGTTGATGGAATTTTCCAAGCGGTTCAAGATCGAAGAAGTCTGGACCGAAGAGCTGTTGGCTAAGAAGCCGGACTATCGTGGCAAGACCCTCTTCGACGTCCTCTTCCGCAATGGTCAGGTGGACAAATACCCCCTTTCCGACCTTGCGTCAGGCTTCGCCAACCAGGAGTCCGAAGCGTTCGGCTTTTATGTTCAAAAGGGCTTGTTTGAGGAATACGCTGGCTTCGGGCGCGGCCATGGCCACGATCTGGCGCCCTACGACCGTTATCATGAGGAGCGAGGGTTGCGCTGGCCTGTGGTCGACGGCAAGGAGACTCGCTGGCGCTTCCGCGAGGGCTCCGATCCCTACGTGAAAGCGGGCGAGGGCCTGAGATTCTATGGCTATCCCGACGGCAAGGCGCGCATCTTCGCTCTGCCCTATGAGCCTCCGGCCGAGAGCCCCGATGAAACCTACCCCTTCTGGCTCGTTACGGGCCGCGTGCTGGAGCACTGGCATTCCGGCAGTATGACGCGCCGCGTGCCAGAGCTTTACCGAGCTTTTTCCGAGGCGGTTTGTTTTATGAATCCGGACGACGCCGCGGCGATGAATCTCCGCCGCGGCGACGAAATCAAGGTCGAGTCGCGACGCGGCTATATCCGGACACGGGTAGAAACCAAGGGGCGTAACAAGATGCCGCAAGGGGTAGTCTTCGTGCCTTGGTTCGATGAGGGCCAGTTGATCAACAAGGTAACGCTCGACGCCACAGATCCAATTTCCCTTCAGACGGATTTCAAGAAATGCGCCGTCCGCCTCGCTCTTGTAGGAGAACCAAGGTGAGCGGTCTTGTCCGAATCCTTTGCCACGTGGTTCTAGTTTCTGCGCTCGTGCCCACCGCTTCGGGCGCTTTTTCGCAATCGCTTGGCCGCAATGAGGGCGTGTCGCTGCCACTGCGAGGCCTAACGCCGGTCGAGGAGCCCGCTCCTGCGCCGCGCCTGCCGCCCGTAATCAACAAGGCGGAGAAGGAGGTGCGCAACTATCCCGAACAGCCGCCCGTCATTCCGCATTCCATAGAGGGCTATCAGCTCGATCTTAACGGCAACAAATGCCTCTCTTGCCATGCGCGCTCGCGCACAGGTGAAAGCCGGGCGCCGATGATCTCGATCACGCATTTCATGGATCGCGACGGCCAGTTTCTCGCCACCATTTCCCCGCGACGTTTCTTCTGCACCGAATGTCACGTCTCGCAGAGCGATATAAAACCGCCGGTCGCCAATAACTTCATCGATATCGACAGCCTGATCGCCCACATTAATGTGCGAGGCTCCAAGAAATGAGCTTTTTCGGCAATGTGGCCAACCGCTTCGGCTGGGCGCGGCCGATTTGGGAGGCAATCTCACGGCCGAGCATATATTTTCCACTCGGCGCCCTCGTCCTTAGCGGATTCGTCGCGGGCGTCACTTTTTGGGGCGCGTTCAACACGGCCCTGGAGGCGACCAATTCGGAACGCTTTTGCACGGGCTGTCACGAAATGCGGTCGAACGTATTTGAGGAACTTAAGAGCACGATCCATTTCTCGAACCGCTCCGGCGTGCGCGCCAGTTGTCCTGATTGCCATGTGCCGCATAACTGGACCGACAAGATCGCCCGAAAGTGCAAGCCTCCAAGGAGGTCTGGGGCCACCTATTCGGCTCCATCAACACACGCGAGAAATTTCTCGATCACCGACTTGTCCTTGCCAGCAATGAATGGGCGCGCATGAAGGCCAACGACTCATTGGAATGCCGCAACTGCCATAGCGCGCAATCGATGGACCTGACAAAGCAGTCGCCGCGCGCGGTGGAAGCGCACGAGCGATTCCTTTTCACGAGCCAGAAAACCTGCATCGATTGTTACAAGGGCATCGCGCACAGACTACCTGACATGAAAGGCGTCGAGGGCTGGCAGTGACTGTAGCCTGCCTGAACGTTAAACTTCTGCTGATTGCAGCCGCCGCCGCCGCAATCACAGCCAGCGGGCCGGCCATGGCGCGAAATTGGCGGCAGAGGCAGGACAGCAGCGCGTATTCGCGCTGTGATTTAGTCCGCCAGTGGTGCGCTGAACGGCACTGGAAAAAGGCGCCCTATTATACCTGCATTCTTAGACGCAGATGTGCTCCTCGTAGAGCCAGAGCGCTGCGGCTATCGGAATGAGGCGGCCTCATGGAAGCACGCCGTTAGTAAACATCGGCCTGGAAACGCTTTTGCTTTTTGAGGTCTGCGATAAACGTCACGGCTTTATCAGGGGCAAGTCCGCCATGCTCGCAAGCGATGTCGGCAAGCGCCCGCTCGACATCCTTCGCCATGCGCTTCGCGTCGCCGCAGATATAGAAATGGGCGCCCTCTTGAAGCCATCCCCAGACGTCCCGGCCGGACACGCGCATGCGGTCCTGGACATAGAAGTTTTCGCCGCCGTCGCGCGACCAGGCTAGCGAGAGCCTTGTGAGAGACCCAGACGCTTTCATCGCGTTCAATTCATCTTCATAGAAGAAGTCGCAGGCGCCCCGCTGATGGCCGAAAAACAACCAGCTCTTGCCTCTCGCGCCGACTGCGCGCCTCTCCTGCAGAAACGCGCGGAAAGGCGCCACGCCGGTTCCAGGACCCACCATGATGATCGGCGTTGAAGGATCTTGCGGAAGACCGAAATTATGCGCCTTCTGAACATAGGCTCTGACCACCGTTCCAGGAGCCGCCCGATCCGCGAGGAATGTCGAGGCGCAGCCAATCCGCATTCGCCGGTTGATCTTGTATCGAACGGCGTCGACCGTCAGCGAAAGCCTGCCCGGCACCTCCTTAGGGGAAGACGAGATCGAATAGAGGCGGGGCTGCAAGGGCTCCAGGGCTTCGAGGAATGCGTCAACACTCGGGCGCACCCCTGAGAACTTGCGAAGAGCCGCGAGTACGTCGAGGGTGGCGGCGTCGCCATCCGGGTCTTCGCCAGCGGCGAGCGCCTTCGCCTTGCTCCGCTTCTCGCCGCCCGTCAAATATGAAAAGAGCTGGAACAGCGAGTCGGGCGCGGGGCTCAACGAGAAATCGTTGGCGACGATATGCGCCAATGTCCGGCCGCCACGCTCCTCGTCCGGGTCGGCCCAGAGGGTCAGGAGAACTTCGCGGACGAGGGCCGGATCGTT
>JBAVVQ010000149.1:0-2501 GCA_049697375.1 Rhodomicrobium sp. | reverse complement strand
GCATCCCCGCGCTTGTTATAGTTCCACGTCAGCTCACGCTGCAGCGGTTTCGAGGGCTCCCCATCCGTCTTTCTCAAAACCCCCTCGATTTTCTCGAAGGCATCGCCATAGTGGGATTTCGCCTGCTGATAACTCTTGTCGAACCGGTCAAGATCACCGAGCCGGATGAGCGTCTTGGAGAGGTTGATCGCGAAATCGGCATTCGCCGGCTTCCTTGCATTCAGCCGCGTTTCGATCGTCACTGACTCCTCATAAAGAGTGCGCGAACGGTCGTAGGCTCTGTTCTCGCGCTCGAGATCCCCCGCAAGATCCAGACTCTGGGACAATGCCGCGGCGCCGGTCTCGTTTTCAGGGTCGGCCTTTGCAAGCCGCCGTCTAATCGCCAAACCCTCATTGGACGCTCTTATCGCCTCCTCGCGCCGGCCGATCTTTTGATAGGTTTTGCCGAACTCATAGAACATAGCCGCCCGGCTTTCGTCGAGGCGCCGGTCGCCCTGCCCCGTATTCTTCAGGTCCTCCGCCAGCACTTGCCCATTCTTCAGGATCCGGTCGATGGTGCTGACCGGCATCCCTTGCGCGTTCTGCATCTCGCCCGCGAGGTCCTTGATGAGATGATCGAGATTGGTGAGGGCCGCCCCATAGCTCCTTTCAGCTCGTTTCCATTGCACGTAAGCGGCGCCTGCAAGCCCGGATGCTACAATCGCGGCGAAAATCGATGCGGCCACAATCACTCTCTGGCGGCCAGTCGCCGCGCGCCGGCTTGCCAGCATGAGTTCGAGGATATCGTCGCTTGGGGCGGGCGCTGCTTTAGGCCGCCGGTCTTTCCACCTTTCAGCGTCGGTCAATCCGCTGCCGCGAAGAAGAAGCGCCGGCGAGCGGTTCCGGCCAATCCATTGCCGGGCGCGATCCGCGAGCCTCGTGTGCTCCTTGATCCAATCACGGTCGGTGTTCAGCGCCTCGGCGAGCGCCTTGAGATGCGTCTCGAACGAGAAGATTCCCTCCGCCGGCAAAAGCTGAATCTTGGCGATGGCGGGAGGCAAATTGTCAACCGGCGTCCTTTCGACCACGATAGGGACAAGCCGCTTGTTGCCGGATTGGGCTTGGTCAAGCTCCCAACGGCAAGCCTTGGATTGGACGAAGTTCGGACTGACCAAGGCCACGACAGTATCCGCGCCCGCAATGAACTCGCCGAGTTCTTTCAGCCATTCTTCGCCATACGGCAAGTCGCGCCGGTCAATTGTGACTTGAAAGCCCAGCTCTTCCAGCGCCGTAACAAGGCGGACGGCAATATTAAGGTCGCGCCGGGAATAAGAAATAAAGACGCGGATCGCCTCCGCGCGGGCTGTTGGCAAAACCATAAAATCTCTCTTGGAAAGAAGATTAGAAGGCAATCCTATCCTGCGATTCAAATCCATGAGCTTCTGAAAGCACTTCAGTTCGAAAAGATTGTGTTCAATATTCCGGCGAGTCTCACACCCGCCCTTTTCAGCCTGTCACGCACCACAGGCGCTTGCTCGTCGAGGTAGTGCGCATCGATCTCGACAGCTCGCCTTTTTCCTGCGAACTGGAGCTCGTCCGGGGAGTACCAGTAGGTTTCGCCGTGTTCAAAGCAATATTGAACAGATGGGAGCGTCACCAAGGAGAAGGATTCATTCGCCCATGACGCTACAGCAGTGGCATCGAGGACCTGAGAGGCCCACTCCCTACGATCCGCATCCGAGATCTCACTTTCCAGTTCCGCCACGACGATACCCTCGTCGTGACCGATCTTCTTTTCGATGATGCAGACATCCCAGGCGAGATGCAGGCTGTAGTCGCAAAGGCCCGTTGCATCGATCAGATTGCCGCCTTTGTCGTCCTCGAAGGCAACGTGAAACGGCTGATGAATATCGCCCACCCAATGGCCCAGGCTTTTCAGGAGCCGCAAACGGTCATTGTCGTCGATGCTGAGAGCGAGATCGCGCGCATCATGAAGAATTGCGGAGGCGACGCATTGAGGCGCGTCGAAACACAGCTTTGCAGGATCGACAGCATGTGCCGAGCGCGGGACATTCAGGAAATGTTCTGCCGGGCGAACGGTTGGAAAAACATCCGGCCAGGTGCAGCCTTCCGCGAAGGTGTGGAATTTTGGATCGTTCGCCATCAGGGCGTCGACATGGGCTTTGGCAGCCGGCTTCAGTTCGCGATAGGCAATTTCACAGACGATTCTGTGGCCTGCATCTCCCCAAGCAAAGGCAGGAGGTATCGAGGCCCACTGCGTGAAGAGCAGCGCCGCGAAAAAAGGGCGCAACCGGCGCCCCGTCGCCAAGATAAGTGAGATCATGTCTTGCCTGCCAAGCGTGGTCTCGATCCAGGCTCCTGTCATCCAGCGCCCCCGATCGAAATGCAAGTCATGCTAGGCTCAGGGTCCATTAATTTTGGGGGTTCCGGGACGCTTGGACGGCCCATGGCCTCACGGTGAGGCCGCCGAACCGCGACCGGCTCGCCATGAGGCCAAGCCC
>JBAVVQ010000148.1:0-2536 GCA_049697375.1 Rhodomicrobium sp. | reverse complement strand
CGGCAGCGAGGCCCAATGACGGGTGAGATCCCATAGCGGTAGATATAGACTGGCGCCTTAACTGCCGCCTTCAGAAGCTTGTTCGCGCTGGAGATGGGGTCAGTCATCGCCGAGTGGAAGCGAGGCGAAGCGAACGCCTCCGTCGCGATCCTGAATGGTCAGAAGAGCCTCCGGCCGCGACAGGCTTCGCAGTTCGGCGAGACGCTCCTCAAGATCTTCGAGGCTGCGAACACGATGATGCGCGGCTTCGACGATCAAATCTCCAGGCCTCACTTGCCCGTTCGTAACCTCTTGCGCCTGGGTATCTGTCACAATCGCTCCCTCAGCATCTCCGGCAAGCGAAAACTGCTCGCGGTTCTCCTCGGACAGAGACTGAAAGCTTATTTTGTGGCGCTTGGACTTGCCGTGCGGAGGGGGGATCGCCGGTCCGTGAAACTCTTCCAGAAGGCCGACTTTCACTCTTAGACTCTTGCGCTGGCCGCCCCGCAGGATAACCATGTCGGCCTCTTCGCCAACATTTGCCTGCGCGACGATGCGAGGAAGCTGCCGCGCGTGCTTCACATCAGATCCTGCAAATGAAAGAACGAGATCGCCTTCCTGGAGGCCGGCTTGATCCGCGGGGCTGCCCTTATCGACGCGGGCGATCAAGGCGCCTTCGGCGCTGGCGAGATGAAAGCCGCTAGCCAGATCGTCGCTTGGGGTCTGAAGACGCACGCCGATCCATCCCCAGCGGGTCTCCCCATATCGCTTGAGCTGATCAAGGATGCGTTGCGCTGTGTTGGAGGGTATGGCGAAGCCGAGCCCGATGCTTCCCCCGGATGGCGAGAAGATCGCTGTGTTAATGCCGATCACTTCGCCCAAAGCATTGAAGAGCGGTCCGCCTGAATTTCCACGGTTGATGGACGCGTCCGTCTGCAGAAAATCGTCATAAGGGCCTGCATTGATATCGCGTCCGCGGCCCGAAATAATTCCCGCAGTGATGGTCCCGTTGAGGCCGAAGGGGTTGCCAATGGCGATCACCCAGTCGCCGACGCGCATCTTGGCGGAATCGCCAAAAGGAACGGCATTGAGGGGCTTCGAGGCTTTGGGCGTCACTTTGAGTAGCGTGATGTCGGTTTTTGGGTCGCGGCCAATGATTTTATCGACTTTGAGCTCCGACCCGTCGGCGAGGATCACGTAGATGGTGTTTCCGCCCTCGATGACGTGGTTATTGGTGACAACCAATCCGCTCTGATCGATGATAAAACCGGAGCCTATCGAGGTGAACTGGCGAACCGGTTCGCCAGGCCCTCTTTTTGGCCGCAGCGGAGTGAAGTCTTCAAAGGACTGCGATTGGCCGCCCTCGGCGCGGCTCTCACGGCCGCGGCTGAACCGTCCGGCCTGTCTGTTGTCCACCACGGCCGCTGCAACGGTCACAACCGAATTTCTCACCCGGCTGGCGACGTCGGCGAAGGATAGATCAGACCTTGCGTCCACGGCGAATGACCGGGGGACGCCTGCCATGCATGCAATTGCCAGCACGCCGGCGCCGAGAAGCAGCCGGAACCGATGGTGGATCGTCATTTGGGCCTCAGCCAGAAGAACATGAAAACGAAACTGCGAAAGACGCCTCCGAAAACGCCGCCCATTATAAAGTGGGGCATAAACACTTCGAGCGCAATCTTCCTAATCCAATTGGCGATAGCAGAGAAAGGTTAACTATCCTGGCTTTGACCAATGGTTTCAGCGAGAAGCAGCCGCATTCGCCCCGGACGGCTCCACTGGCGGCGCCTTCACTCCGTCTCCGGGCTTTGCGGCGCTGCCTCCGTTGAAATAGCGGAAGAACTCGGAGTTCGGCGAAAGCACGATCCTTGTATGGCTGCCCTTCAAAGACTCCTCATAAGCCTGCATCGAGCGATAGAACGCGAAGAAATCGCGATCCTTTGTGAAGGCGTCTGCGTAGATGCGGTTGCGTTCTGCATCGCCGTCGCCGCGCATCCGCTCGGAGTCGCGGTTTGCGTTGGCGAGAAGTACGGTCACTTCCTTATCTGCCGTCGACTTGATGCGTTGGGATTGCTCGCTGCCTTGCGCCCTGAGTTCCGCCGCCTCGCGCTGACGTTCCGTCTGCATGCGGCGGTAGATCGCCTGACTGTTCGCCTCGGGTAGGTCCGCGCGCCTTATGCGCACGTCCACGATCTCGACGCCCAGATTACGAACATCGTCATTCACCTGCTTGATCGTCTGCTTCATGAGCGTGTCGCGTTTATTGCGGACGACATCGATGAAGGTCGCCCGGCCGAGCACACTGCGAATGGTAGAATCGACAATGGCGGTTAATCGCTGGCGGGCCCCCACTTCGCCCCGGAACGCTTTATAGAACGCCAGCGGGTCGGTAATTCGGTACCGGGCAAATGCATCGACGATCAGACGCTTCTGATCGGAGGCGATGACTTCCTGCTCGTCGGTTTGCAGATCGAGAATCCGCCGGTCGAACTGTTCGACGGTCTGGATGAAGGGGGTGCGCCAATAAAGGCCCGGCTCGTCGATGGCCCTGACC
>JBAVVQ010000147.1:0-2959 GCA_049697375.1 Rhodomicrobium sp. | reverse complement strand
GTGCCGATACTGGGCTCGACGGTCGTGGAATGGCGATCAAAATAATTGATGTGGAACCGAACGAAAAGTCGCTGCAAAGTCAGAGGCCGCCGCATGACATCTTGATGATCGACTATCCCGCATTCTTCTCGCCGAACGTCGCAGACTACAAAGATTTTGCCTTAGCAGGAGCGCTCAACGGAGATTCTGAGGCCCTGAAGCGATACTTCATGCCAGGATACAACCCCCTTCGATGGCGTATCCGAGAAGTTTATATCGCATACAAAATCGCCAGCCAGAAAATAACGTCACCGCTCTCAGTGCAATATTATTCGATGGCTCCTTTTCAGTTCGGCACAGGGCGTGCGGTAAAGTATTCCGCGCGGCCCTGCGCGTCGGAGACTCCGTCGAACTCCGTGTCGCCGGAGGGGCCCGACTTTTTAAGGCAAGCGCTATGGACAACGCTGTCTGCGCGACCAGCCTGCTTCGAGTTACTAGTCCAAGAGCGAAAAGGTGACATGGAAATTGAGAATACATTGGCGGAGTGGCCTGAATCGATATCGCCGTTTCGTCGCGTCGGTAAAATCGAGATATTGTCCGGGCAAGCGGACTCGGTTGACCGACAGAAGTCTTGCGAGAGCCTGACTTTTAGTCCCTGGAACTCTCCTGAGGAACAACACCCGCTTGGGGGAATCAACCGTCTTCGAAAAGCGGTCTATGAAGGGATTTCAAGCTACAGAAACCGACGAAACAATGTAATGATGGTAGATCCGTCAGTTCTTTGGGATAGTTACTGACGGTCGTCGCCAATAAGCGCAATGAACTGGAGCGTGAGCAATCGGCCAGACGGAGAAGCGGCACCGGTTAGCACGGGAGGGTTCCGAATGGATGTTCCGCCGTGCTGCGTCGCACCGTCTGACTGGGCTGAACCAATTCTAATCATCAAACATCAGCGGCGGAACGAAGCCGCCGAATTCGCGCTCGATCAGTTCGGCTAGTTTGAGGGGCGCGCGAACTTCCAGCCAGGGGCCGACGATCTGCACGCCGATCGGCAGGCCTTCCGGTGACAGCCCGATCGGAATCGCGGTCGCGGGCAGGCCGGGCAGGGTGGCGGTGCCCGGCCATGCCAGCTGATCGGGGTAGACGTAATCCTTGCCGTCGATGTTGATGCGGCGCTTTTCCTGTTCGGGCTAATGGTCGTGCAGATGGGCCTGGGTAGGCATGACCGGACAGATCACCGCACCGAAGCTCTTGAGCAATTAGAGCCATTGCGCCCGCAATCGCGCGCGGGCCGCCATGGGCCAGCTCCCAGTCGCGATGGCTCAGCACCGTGCCGCGCAGGCAGCTCCGCGCCATGGCGCCGAGCTGCCACAAGGCAGGTTCGGATCGTTGCCGTACTAAAGCTGCACCATATGGCCACCGGCAACCTCGATCAGTGGATCAGGGCCGGTTCGCGCCCGGGGCAAACCGACCGCCTTCTGCGATTTCAGCGTCAACACCGCCATCGCCACCCAGGTGCAATGATAGGCGAAGCCGAGGCCGATCATCACCTGCCCCGGGATCGGCCCTATGGCGGCTCTGCGCCAAAGCTCATCTATCGAGGTGAGGGCCGTCGGATGGACGAGGATCTTGGCAACGAAGCAGCCGAGCAGGACAGAGAAAATCCAGCCGTAGGTGCGGCGGATGCGCCGCCCCAGCGCTTCCATCAGCGTGATGTGGAACCGCAGGTCGTCGTAGTCATCGGCGAGCAGATCGTTCCAGCGGTTGTCGATGGTGATCCCCTGGCCGCGCAGCATTGGGCCGTAGAAGTTGATCTCCATCACCCGGACGCGCACCCTAAACAGATCATAGTACAGATACCGGCGCGACTCGAAATAGAGAAAGACCGCTGCCACCCAGCTGACCAACAGGATCGGGATCGGCGACGCCTCCGCGTTGCTGAATGAGACCGAAAGCGCGATACCGGTAATCACCACCGCCCAATTACTGGTCGTATCGAGCCGATTGCGCCAGATTTTGCTCTGATACATCTCGCCGCGGTAAAGATGCGCGAGTGCGCCGATCTCCGCCGCACTGTAGCCCGCCGCCGGTCGGTCTTGCGCCATTTCCGTCATTGGTTTCCTCCCAGTCGATTGTTGTTGTTCACTGGCCGGGAGATTGTCGGCTCAAGGGACAAACTTGGGAAGGTTCGATGCGCCACGGCGGCGCGGCGCTGCCCGGCGAGTGGCGCTGTGCACTTTATGGAGTCGGGCGGGTACATTTTGACTTATGCGCTCAGTCGCGCATGTAAAGGCAAAGCTTGAACGCCTTTATTGACCAGGCCAGAGGCGATGACGCCTTAGTCGTCGCCGGGGGTGCACGCCTCGAGTTCAAAGGCCCGGCGGTGCTGTTCGTCACTCACCTCCTCGCTTAAGACGACGATCTTCGCATGCGGTCGGACATTCGATCGGCTACGAGGGCTGCTTCGTTTGCGGTTACTTCGCGCCGCCAGGGAAAGCGCGTAGGCAATCGCAAATCCCGCGTTGCCTTCCTTGGCCTTCAGCCTGAAGAACTCTTGCATCGCCGCGGCGCAAAGCGGGTCAGGAGCGGTCTGGCCATCGCACCAGGCCTCCGCAAGGTGCTCGCGGAAAACTGTGAATTTTGATTGCACTGCTTGTCCTCCCACAACCCAAAACCAAGTTGTTGCCTCCTCATGGGGGCGCGCGTTTTCTTTTTTTGCGAAAAAAAAATATTCTAAGCCCCGGAATTCTGGAACACATTGATCACCATCAAGGGGGCGGCGCATTCTGGCGCGATTCTTGACGGCAATTAGCCGCAGGCGGTGGCCCGACCGGCCGATATGAAGGTCGGGCTGGATGAAGAGGAAATCCAGGCATACGGATGGGCCGTCACAGTCTTCGATGCGCTTGCACCGCTAGCAAAGCTCGCTTGAGTCCGTTTCCGGGGGTGCAGCGGCCGACATATGCTCACTCTGAGACTT
>JBAVVQ010000146.1:0-2141 GCA_049697375.1 Rhodomicrobium sp. | reverse complement strand
GATGAAGGCGTGCTCGTTAAGTCCGGCCTTAAACCAGGTGAGATCCTCATCACAGGCGGCGTCCAGTTCTTGCAGAACGGCACGAAAGTCCGCCTGCCGCAGCAGGCCGTGACTGAAGTTGCGCAGGCGGACGGCACAGTCAGCAGATAACAAACCGCAAATTCGAAGTAGGAGTTGAGCACATGGATACGCGTCCGCGGAATCACACTTTTCAGCACCAGCCGGAAAGGCAAGGCTTAAACCTGTCGCGCTGGGCCATCGAGCACACCAATTTCACGCGGTTCCTGCTGGTTCTTATCCTGGGTTCCGGCATCTTCGCGCTAACGAATCTGGGGCAGAAGGAAGACCCGGAATTCAAATTCCGCGTGATGATCGTCCAAGTCCTATGGCCCGGCTCTTCGGTCCATGAAATGCAGGAGCAGGTGGTCGACAAGATCGAGCGCAAGATCCAGGAAACGCCGCAGCTCGATAATGTGCAATCCTACACACACCCTGGAAGCGCCGTGATCTTCGTGAACCTCAAGGGCGAAGCCCGCGGGCGTGAGGTTAGCGACGCTTTTTATCAGGTGCGCAAGAAAGTTGGCGATATCCGAGGCATCTTGCCGGCCGGCGTGCTGGGACCATTCTTCAACGATGAGTTCGGCGATACCTACATCGCGCTCTACGCTCTCTCCGGCGAAGGCTTCACCTATACCGAGCTGAGGGACTTCGCGAGGGATGCGCGCGATATCCTCTTGCGCGTGCCGGGCGTGGGCAAAGTGGATTTGCTTGGCGTGCAGGACGAGAAGCTCTTTATCGAGATCCCGTCGCGGGTGCTGGCTGAGCGCAACATCTCGCCACAGGACATCCAGGCCGCGCTCACCGGACAGAATTCGCAAGCTCCCGCAGGCACGGTGCAGACGAACGACCGTTCCATAAGACTCGATGTCCAGGGCACGCTACTCACCGTCGATCAAGTCGAAAACCTGCGTGTCAGGGCGGGCGACCAGACCATCCGCCTCGGCGATATCGCTACCATCAAGCGCGGAGTGGAGGACCCGCCCATCTCCAAGATCCGCCATGATGGCAAGGAAAGCGTCGTGCTTGGCGTGGTGATGGCCAAGGGCCATAATGTGGTCAACGTCGGCGAAGAACTCGATACTGCACTGCGAGGGATCTCCAACGTCTTGCCGGTCGGTGTTCAATTCGAAAAAATTTCGGATCAGCCAGCCGTCGTCACCAAAGCCGTGGGCGAGTTTCTCGAAGCTCTTGGCGAGGCGCTCTTGATCGTGCTTGCCGTCTCGCTTTTTTCGCTCGGCTGGCGCGCAGGTCTCGTCGTCGCCTTGACAATCCCGCTCGTTCTCGCCGCGACTTTTCTTGTCATGTATGTCGCTGGCATTGACTTGCAGCGCATTTCGCTTGGCGCGCTCATCATAGCCCTGGGACTGCTCGTGGACGACGCGATGATCGCAGTCGAGATGATGGAGCGGAAGCTCGAAGAAGGTTACGGCAAACTCTCCGCCGCCTCCTTTGCATACAATTCGACGGCGTTTCCCATGCTCACCGGTACGCTCATTACGACCGCAGGCTTCATCCCCGTTGGCTTCGCGGCCAGCACACCGGGCGAATATGTGCAGACGCTGTTCTGGGTAACCGGGGTCTCGCTTATCGTGTCGTGGTTTGCCGCGGTTTACTTTACGCCATGGCTTGGCTTCATGCTGCTCAAGCAGCGGGCAACGCCCGCGGGCATGCATCGCGACGTTTATAGCACACCGCGCTATCGCAGGCTTCGCGCGGCGATCGCCTGGTGCGTCAGGCGGCGGAAGACCGTCGTCATATTCGCCATGGCCGCATTTGCTCTCGCTGGCGCGGGCTTCGGGTTGATTCCGCAGCAGTTTTTCCCGTCCACGGACCGGCCCGAAATTCTAGCCGACCTCTGGCTGCCGGAAGGCGCGTCTTATAAGGAGACGGAAGCTCAGGCGATCCGCTTTGAACAGCGCCTTCTTGCGGAAAAGGACATTGGCGCCGTCACAGCCTTCATTGGCACCGGTGTTCCCCGCTTCTTCCTGCCTCTCGACCAGCAGTTGCAGAACCAGAACTTCTCGCAGTTGCTCGTCTTGCCCAAAAATGCCAAGGACCGGGACGCCGTCATCGGCCGGATG
>JBAVVQ010000145.1:0-3017 GCA_049697375.1 Rhodomicrobium sp. | reverse complement strand
ATGCAGAGTGACGAAGCCAAAACTCTTGGCATCGATTTCGGCGAGAAGGTCCGGGGCGATCCCGGCATCCTTGAGCGTTTCCCTCGCGGGCGCGGCCCGGTGAAGGCAAGCCACGAGCGTATCGATCATCACATTGCCGACGAATGTGATCCGCGCCCGGTCGATTCCCTCCCTGACCAGATTGGCAAAAGCGTTTTCTTCGGTCGTGAGCAGCATGTCCGAGAGCCGGTCCGTCACCAGCCTGTTGATCTCTTCCGGCATCGAGCGATCATTGCTGCGCAGACCGGCCTCGACGTGAGCAAGAGGGATCTGCAGTTTTGCGGCGACCAGCGCGGCGGCAAGCGTTGAGTTGACATCGCCCACCACAAGGAGCAGATCGGCCCGCTTCTCTCTCAATATTGGCTCAAGCTTCAACATGATCTGTGCGGTTTGCTCGGTGCCTGAGCCCGAGCCAACTTCGAGGTTCACGTCCGGCGCGGGGATCTCCAGCTCTCTGAAGAAGACGGCGTTCATCTCGAAATCATAGTGCTGGCCGGTATGGATCAGCCGCGCGGCGAAACCGGCAGCGCACAGGGCGCGCAGGATGGGCGCGATTTTTACGAAATTCGGGCGCGCGCCGACGATGCAGTCGATGCGCCAAGGCCAGCGATTCACCATTTCAAACCTCCCCGACTGCCTGCTCGCGCTGCTTGCCAAAATCATGAGCACTCCGCCCGCCAATAGAAGGCGTGCATGCCGCCGCCCGCGAAATCGACCGTGAAACTCTTGGCGCCGATGTCGCCGACACAGACCCCGGGCGGCGCTCCGTCCGCGGCTGTTACGATCACGCATGTCGGCGTGAACGCCAGACCGTGCGGAACGGCCGCCCCCGACGCGATAAGCGGGGTTGATCCGCTTCTCTCCGTGACCAGCCCGCAATTGCGAACGGCCGCGTTCCCGTGATCCTGCGACAGGAGTGCTGCCGGTTTGACGGGCGATCCCGTGCCGCCGTGAAACGAATTGTTGGCGATTTGAACGCCCGCGCTGCCGGGAATTTCGATGCACGCCTCAAGCATCGGCTCCGGCCGGTTGTCCGACACGCTGTTGCCGTCAACCTTGATGTCCTGGCAATTCGCGATCACCAAGCCCCTGCTGGCGTTGCTCACCGCGTTGCCGCAAACATCGGCGCGCGTCACATGGGTCAACGAGATCGCCGCGAATGCATCGGTCCGGCCGGACGTAACAGTGTTGTTCGCGATGCGGATCTGGTCGAGTCGCCCTTCCACGCCCGCAACCGAGATTCCAAGCCCGCTCCCGCCGATGATCGTGTTGTCTCGAATCACCCAGTTGGACGACGCCCGGCCTCCAACGCCATGTCCTTTGATGGCGGCGGTCGCGCGCTTGATCGCGCTGCAATCGATGAAGTTCCCTGATATATCGACGGCCTCGGCGCCGCGCGCCCAACTGATGAGGATGGAAGCGTTTTCGCCTCCGCTCCCGCCGCAGTTCTCGATCATATTGCCGGTGACCAGCATGCGGGACGCACCATCGATCCGAATGCCGACCCCGCTGAAACCCACTACCTGATTGTTGGTGATCTGAATGGATCTCGTGGCGGGGCAGTTGATCCCTTCCGCTGGCGTTCCGCCGTGGCCTCGGAGCACATTTCCGGAAATCACCGAGTTCCTGCAGCCGTCGCCGAGTACGATCCCGCCCTGGGGATAGCCGCCGTCAATGGTCTGCTCGACAATGTTCCCGATGTAGGAATTGTTGAAGACGACAGCCGGCCGGCGCACGCCATCGTCCGCGCGTTCTATTCCGAAGGCATGTCCAAGGGTTCTAAGCTGCGTGTCACGCGCCACATTTCCCACGACAATGTTGTTGGAGATCTCGCACGGCCCATCCTCGAAGCGCGAGAAGGCGATCGCGTAGTCGCCCATGCGCGAGAAGATATTGCCGCTGAAGACGTTGCCCTTGACGGGCTTCCCCAGCAGCGACATCGCCAGGATCCCGCAATTCTCGGTGTTCTCGAAAGTGCAGGAAGAGACCTGCCAGTTCCTGGCTCCATCCGCGCGGATGCCCGTTCGCATGTTCAGGAAGCGCGAATTGTGGATTCGCACATGCTCGGCAGGGTCGTGATAGTCGCTTTCTATGCCGAAGCTTCCGGTCCAGCGCCCGTCGATGAGATCATTGCCGTCGAGATTGACGGCGAGTTCGTTATGGCCGCTGACCGAGAAGAAGCTGATCCCTCCGGCGGTTGCAGCGCGCTTCAGCCAGGCCCCTTCGCAGCAATAGACCGAGCTGTGTTTCGGGAGTCGGGAAAGGCTCGCCGAGATGACGTATGTTCCTCCGGGAAAATACAGGCAGCTTCCGGCTTTCATGGCGCTGATGGCCGCCTCGATGGCGGCGGTGTCATCGGAAGCGCCGTCGCCGGCCGCGCCGAAGCTCTTGACGGAGATGAACCCCTCAAGACTAGACATGTCCCGCAGCATTTTCGGCGCCGCCGCGACGGTGGCAGTCGCCTGGGCCGCTGCGAAAGCAGCTCCGCCCATTCCTAGTCCAGCCATCAGGAGGTCACGCCGCCGCTGATCCATATTGCTTCCCCGGTAAAGCCGTTAAGTGGCGGTGACTTCAGTGGCTGCGGGAGCGGCGAGCGCCATCGACCCGGCGCTCACGCGCTCCAGGGTCTTCAGCATGGCGCCGGCAAGCTCGGCGCGATCGTAGCGGCGCGCTGCGGCCGTGGCGTTTCTTGCCATCTCGACCCGTCTTTCCGGATCGCCAACCAAGTCAGCAATGCTTTGGGCGAGCGCGCTGGCATTTTCTGGCTCGAAGGTGATGCCCACGCCCTCGCGCTGCACAATTGTGGCCGACTCTCCAGCTACGCCATGCAAGACAGGAATGCCCATGGCCAGGCATTCGAACAGCTTGGAGGGGATCACCGTCTCGAACAGGGGGGTTCGCTTAAAGTGGATAACGGACAGATCGATGAGCGACCAGGAGCGGACGACCTCGCTGCGAGGAACGGAGTCGGCGAACAC
>JBAVVQ010000144.1:0-3081 GCA_049697375.1 Rhodomicrobium sp. | reverse complement strand
CCAGGCGGCCCTGCTCTATCACATATTCCGCCTTGTGAAAGTCGAACAGCCCGACGCCATCGAGATGCACCTGAATCGTAGCGTCGGGCGGATCGCCGGCCAGCCTCGAGCGTGCGATCCGGTTCTGAGTGATATTGAATGCTTCCAGCACCACCCGCGGAATTCCAGGCGCGCCGTCACGGCGCCTCCCGCCGAACATCTGCCGCTTCACAAGAGCAAACCGGCTCTTCTTTTCCCGCTCCTCGTCAAAAAAGCGCTCAGGCTTTGGATCAGGCGCGGCTTCCGCTTCGATGGGAAAAAGCGTGTTCCGTACATATTGCCCGGTGTTGAGGGTTACTCCGATGACGAAGTTTGCGCCGAGCGCCCGCGCAGCAGTCACCGGGACGGGGTTGACGAGGGCACCATCCATCAGCCACCGCCCGCCGATGCGCACCGGCTTGAAAATCCCTGGCAGGGCATAAGACGCCCGAAGCGCCGCGGTCATCGATCCGCTTGTCAGCCAGACTTCCTGACCGGTCCCCAGCTCCGTCGCGATCGCCACAAACTTTTTCGGCAGCGCTTCGATATGCAGGTCGCCGATGTGAGAGGCGAGTGTTTTCTCCAGGCGCTTGCCGGACACGAGGCTCGACCCGGCGAGATTGACATCGAGATAACGCAACAGCTTTCGCGTCGTGAGTTCGCGGGCCAAGCTGTGCAGGATGTCAATCCTTCCCGACGCGTAGAATCCACCGGCAATCGCGCCAATGGAGGTGCCGGCGATGATATCGGGTTCGAGGCCGGCTTCAATCAGCGCTTCGATCACTCCGATATGAGCGAGCCCGCGCGCCGCGCCGCCGCCTAACGCCAATCCAATGAGTGCCTTCGCCATATGCCGGCTCGTATGGGGTGCCAATCAATCACGTGGAAACACAAAGAAAGGAAACCCGAGTCTGCCATGCGGCCGCAACCAGAGTTTTGTAGAAACCCGCAACTTATGGGTGCTCTCCATTCACAATAATTTCAAGAATCGCGCCCTCTCCTTCTCCGCGGATGCGCCGGTAGAAACAACTCGGCCTGCCCGTATGACATGCCGCCTGTCCGCTCAACCTGGCTTTGACCCAGATGACATCCTGGTCGCAGTCGGTCAGGAGTTCCTGAACGAGGAGGCGATTGCCGCTTGTTTCGCCCTTGCGCCAAAGCGCGTTCCGCGACCGGCTCCAAAAATGGGCTTCTCCGGATGCGATGGTCCGGTGCAGGGCTTCCGCGTTCATGTAGGCGAACATCAAAACGCCGCCGCCAGCGGCATCTGAGACGATGGCGGGGATGAGCCCCGCTCTATCGAAGCGCGGTGTAAACGCCCTTCCCTCTTCAAGCTCGGATGTGTTTGAGGAAGGCGATTGGAACGAGCCGTCCATATCACTTCAACCCAATCGGGCGGACGCCATTTACGAGCTGCATAAACCGCTCGCGATAGCTCGGGTCATCCTTGAAAATTCCCGTAAACCGCGTTGTGATCGTCGTGGTCCCGGGCTTGTGCACGCCTCGGGTCGTCATGCACTCGTGGATGGCGTCGATCATGACCGCAACGCCGCGCGGCTTGAGCACTTCCTGGATTGCGTTGGCGATCTGCGCCGTCATGGTTTCCTGCGTCTGCAGCCGCTTCGCATAAAGATCGACAACGCGGGCAAGCTTCGAGATGCCGACAACGCTCCCGCTCGGAAAATAGGCGACATGCGCCACGCCGATGATGGGCAGGATATGATGCTCGCAATGCGACTCGATGCGGATGTCGCGCACCATCACGAGGTCATCGTAGCCCTGGACGTCGTCGAAGGTCCGGTCGAGCGCCCCATAGGGATCGCCGTCATAGCCCGCGAAAAATTCTTCATAGGCTTCCACCACGCGGCCTGGCGTATCGCGAAGCCCCTCGCGTAAAGGATCGTCGCCCGCCCAGGCGATAAGCGTGCGCACAGCCGCCTCGGCTTCCTCGCGCGTGGGCCGTCTCGCCAGTTCAGCCGGGCCCTGCCCGTTCTGGCGCTCGCGCGTCAGCGGCCTCGTGACTGAAGCAAGTGTATCCATGGGAACATACCCTTTCGGCAGGCGCTCAGATTTTCATAGCCGTGTGGCTGTCGCTACGCCTTCTCAAGATTAAAGGAGCCTCCTCGCGCCGGCTTAACCTAAGCGTACCCGACTTAATGGCGGCGGTGATTTTGTCCCGGCAAGACGGACAGCCGAACAATTGCAAGGACCAAGACTTCACAGCATATAAGAGATCGGAGTCGGGCGGCAAGTGCAGGCCTGAGCGAAAGCGGAGCAATGACCGATTTGGAAGACATATATTCGGAAAGGGTGCTTCAACTTTCCGCGAATATGCCGCGAGCGGGACGCTTGGCGGACGCGGACGCGACTGCGAGCGCCCATTCCAAGCTCTGCGGCTCGCGCATCACGATCGGCCTCAAAATGGAGGGCGACACCGTCACGGACTACGCTCAGGATGTTCGAGCCTGCCTCCTCGGGCAGACCTCGGCGGCCGTCATGGGCGCGAATATCGTAGGCTCGACCGCGGACGAATTGCGCGACGTGGGCGCGCAGATGCGGCGCATGTTGAAAGAAGGCGGGGAGCCGCCTTCGGGCCGTTGGAGCGATCTGGCCATCCTCGAAATCGTGCGAGACTACAAAGCCCGGCACGCCTCGACCCTGCTTGTCTTCGACGCGGTGGAAGACACCATCGCGCAGATCGAGAAACGCCGCGCGGCTTGACCTTGCGCAAACCTTGCGAACTGATCGCGAAAACTACTTTTAAGTCCGGGTGATGGGGCGCGCAAAACGCCGTGTAAGACGGCGTTTTTGAAAAATGGCTCCCCGGGCCGGACTCGAACCAGCGACCCAGCGGTTAACAGCCGCTTGCTCTACCGACTGAGCTACCGGGGAATTGCGGATAAGCTGCACCCGCAATGCGCTTTCATACCACATGCGGGATTCGGCACAAGCCTATTTTGCGCATTTCTAGCGCCCTTTGACAGTCACAAATCCGAAATGGGTCTTCCTTCGCTTCGGCGATTGCTCAAAGAACCCGAAATCCCTTGCGCCACACGCCTTGCA
>JBAVVQ010000143.1:0-1896 GCA_049697375.1 Rhodomicrobium sp. | reverse complement strand
CGCGCTATCTCGTGAACGACGCCTGCTATTTCGCTCGAAAGCCGCTCGTGTTCGCGGCGCTTGGACAACTCGACGGCTATCTTTCCACCTTTCGCGCTTACGAGAAGGATGAGGCGGGGCGCCCCCTGCCGAGCTACCGCTGCCTATTTCCCGAGGCGCCTCCCGCCGGCGCCGTTGCAAATTGCGAAGAGGCAGGGGTTTTGGGGCCGGTCGCGGGCGTGATGGGGACGCTTCAGGCCGTAGAAATTATCAAGGTGATCCTCGAATTGCCGGACACGCTGACGGGCAAGCTTCTGATCTATGACGCCCTTTCGGCCCGATTCCAGACCATTGCTCTGAAGTGGGACCCGGATAATCCCTTGACCGGAATAAAGCCCGCCATCTCGGATCTCTCCATTCACGCGATCCGCTCTGCATGACACGCCCGGGCTTGTCTTGAATTCGCCTGATTTTCGGGCGTGATCGCACCTATTCTTTGAATACGATTCTAGAATCCATCGACCATCCATCGACCCGGAGGCAGTCATGAGAAGGCCCCTCACATCCGCGATTTTTGTCAGCCTCCTGCTCGCCGCGGCGGCGAACGACGGCGCCGCATGCACAAATTCGGGCAGCTTTGAGCGCTGGCTTTCGGAGTTCCGATCGGAGGCGCGGTCCAAGGGCATTACGCCTCGCGCCTTGTCCGCGCTCGATGGCGTCACCTTCGACCAGAACGTCGTCAGCAGCGACCGCAGGCAGAGCATCTTTTCGCAAAGTTTCCTCGAATTTTCGGACCGCATGGCCGCGAAATTCCGCATCGACAATGGCCGCGCGCGCATCGCAAAAAACAAGGCCGTTTTCGACAAAATCGAGCAGCAGTTCGGCGTTCCGGCCCCCGTTATCACGGCCTTCTGGGCGCTTGAGACGGATTTCGGCGCCAACAACGGCCATCTGTCGACGCTTCGATCTCTGGCGACGCTCGCCTATGATTGCCGCCGTCCCGAGAAATTCCGCGCCGAGTTGATGGATGCGCTGCGCATCGTCGAGCGCGGCGACCTTCCTCCTGACGAGATGCGGGGGCCTTGGGCGGGCGAAATGGGCCAGACCCAGTTCGTGCCATCCATCTATTACAAATATGGGATCGACTACGACGGCGACGGGCGCGCCGACCTGATCCACAGCGCGCCGGACGTGCTGGCCTCATCGGCAAATTATCTGAAAGGACTTGGGTGGCGGCGCGGCGAGCCTTGGCTCAAGGAAGCCCGCGTACCGGAAAGCATGGATTGGGGCCAGGCGGACCTCAACGTCGAGCATACCGTCGGGGAATGGGCGCGCATGGGCGTGCAAGTGGCGAATGGCGACCGTGTTCCCGAAGGGCTGCAGGCGTCTCTTCTGCTGCCGATGGGGCGTAATGGCCCCGCCTTCCTGGCCTTCCATAATTTCAAGGTCTATCTGGAATGGAACCAGTCGCTCGTTTACTCGACGACGGCGGCCTACCTCGCGACGAGGATAGCGGGCGCACCCGCCGTATCTCGTGGCCGGGGCGTCGTGCCGTTCGGCTATGAGCAGACGAAAGAGTTGCAGGGCCTGCTGCAGGCGAAAGGTTACGACGTCGGAGAGGTCGACGGGAAGCTCGGCCTTGCGACGCGCGCCAGCATCAAGAAAGTTCAGGAGAAGCTTGGCTTGCCTGCGGACTCTTATCCAAGCCCTGAGTTGATCGCGCGCTTACGATCTCGCTGAGAGCGGAATTACGCCGAGCTCCACTCCCCTTCGTCATCCCCGAAACGCCGTAAGGCGTTATCGGGGAGCGTTTCATACGGAATCCGGTTGAATAGTTCACAGCCTCGTCATCCCGGAAGGGCGGTTACGCCCTATCTACCGTCTTTGGAGTCAAGCGGTTTTCGCATGGCTCCAAGG
>JBAVVQ010000142.1:0-9375 GCA_049697375.1 Rhodomicrobium sp. | reverse complement strand
CTCGAACGTGGCTTCGCCGAAAGGCGGCGTTTCGAATGCGCCGACAGGACCGTTCCACAACAGGGTTTTGCAGTTCGCGATGGTTTGCGCAAACTCTTTCACGGACGCGGGGCCAACGTCGAGGATCATCTTGTCCGCCGCCACCTCATTGACCGGAACAACGGCAGTTTCCACGTTCGCCTTGAGTTCGCTGGCGACGACCGCATCGACCGGCAACAAAATCTTGCAGCCCGCCTCGGCCGCCTTGCGCTGAATATCTTCCACCGTCGAAATCGCGCCCGGCTCGTGAAGCGACTTCCCAACGGAGAGGCCCTTCGCGAACAGAAACGTGTTCGCCATGCCGCCGCCAATGATGAGGAAATCCACTTTCTTGGCGAGATGGCCAAGCACGGCGATCTTCGTCGAAACCTTGGAACCGCCGACGATTGCAGCAACGGGCCGCTTCGGCGCGTCGAGAGCAAGCTTCAGCGCACGGATTTCGGCGAGCATGGACGGTCCGGCATAAGCGGGCAGCAAGCGGGCCAGCGCTTCCGTGGATGCGTGCGCGCGATGGGAAACCGAGAAGGCGTCGTTGACGTAGAGGTCGCCAAGTTTTGCGAGAGCCGTCGCAAAGCCTGCGTCGTTTTTTTCCTCCTCCGCATGGTAGCGCAAATTTTCCAGCATGGCGATTTGGCCGGGCTTGAGCTTCTCGACCACGGCCTCGGCGGCTGGACCCACGCAGTCCTCGCCGGTAGCCACGTCAACCCCAAGCAAAGAGGACAGCTTGTCGGCGACCGGCTTCAGCGAATATTTCGCGACCGGCTTTCCGTCCGGCCGTCCCAGGTGAGACAGGATGACAACCTTCGCGCCGCGGTTGAGCAGGTCTTGAAATGTGGGAAGGAGCCTTTCGATCCGGGTCGCATCGGTGACCTGTCCCCCGGACATTGGCACGTTGAGATCTGCGCGAATAAGAACGCGCTTGCCGCTCACATCGGCGGTTTCAATACTTCTAAATGAATCGAGCAACTCGGCTGCCATCTTTTCCTCCCTAACGGCGTGGTGATCGCCGGGCCTGTTATAAGGTGCGTCAGCTGGGCGTAAAACGCCGGTTCTTCCATGCGTAAGCGCAGCTTTACGCGCGCTTATGCTGACGCTCGATGAAGCGTGACATTTTCACGTCCAACATACAAGTCGGACGTATTCAATGCGATAGTCACATGATCGACGGCGTCCCCGTGCCGCACGTAATTTGCAATTGTTAAGATGAAGCCCTATGTCGCGGGCGGCATGTTCGTTCAGTTTACTTACCGCCAGACGAGCCCGGCGCCTCCACGCGTGATCAAAGCGCTGAGCTTGAAAGCCTGGCGGCATACAAGGGTTTGGCTGAACTTCCCGCCTGCCGCGATCTGGGTCTATGAGCGGGGGTCGCTTGCGCGAGAGATTTAAGGCGCGGCTGCCACTAGCCATTTATTGATTCAAGGACAGCCGGAGCACAACTTTTCTCGCGTGTCTGCTCCGCCACAGCCAGAACACAAAAGAGGCAGCAGCCCATGACGCCGCCCCGCTAATGGCTACGCCAGAGGTATGAAAATTGCCTCCCCGGGCAGCCGTATTGCATGTTATGCTATTGTAATAACGTATCTTTTTTAGTTCCGTAGCCTTGTCCCTCTTTTATCTTTCCGTCCTCTGCAATGCCTGATGCAACCTGATCGCGCCTCTATGTGCCGATTGTCACGGATTCGAATCAGATGGCTAAGTAATCATCTGAGAATAAGACGCGCGCGGGGATGCGCTGTCGCTCGGCGATGGGGAAAGATATGGGAAACTCGCATTGCGTCCGGCTGGCGTGCGTGAGCGCCGTTGCGCTATTGTCCGGGCTTGGAGCCGCGGACCAGGCCAATGCGGGCGGATTCGCTGTCCGCGAGCAATCTTCCTATTTCCAAGGCTCGGGTTTCGCCGGCACTGCCGCCGGCGGCGATATCAGCTCGATGTTTTGGAACTCTGCGGCCATCACAACCGTGCCCGGTTTCAATGCCGAGGCAAGCGGGACAATCATTTTCCCTACTTCGGATGTGGCCGCCACCGGCGGGATCCTCGCATTGGCCGACCCGTACAGAACCACGAATATTGGGGTCGACACCTTCGTTCCGGCAATGTACGGAACCTATCAAATCAATGACAGGCTTTACGCCGGTATTGCGGTCAATTCGCCGTTTGGATTTGCGACGAAGCCTGACAACTCTCTCTGGGCCGGAGCGCCAATCGCGCTGACCTCCCTGGTCCGGACGTTGGATTTCAATCCCACGCTTGCTTACAAGATTACACCTGAATTAAGCATCGGCGTCGGCGCGCAGGCGGAATATATCAGGGTGAGGCTGAACTCTCTCTCCCAGAGCCTCGACGCCGACTCATGGGGCGCCGGAGCCACGGCAGGTATTCTGTGGCAACCCTCACCGGCTACGTCCATCGGTTTGGGCTATCGCTCTGCTATCACCCAGGACCTTTCCGGCCTAGTGACGCAACCACCGGTGGGATTCGAGGCAAAAGGAAGCGTTACGCTCCCGAACGAGGTGACCTTGAGCGCCCGTCAGGCCCTCACGGATCGCTTGACGCTGCTTGGCACGGTCGAGTGGCAGAATCAAAGCAGCGTCGGGAATATACCCATTACGAGCAGCTTTATCGGCTGCCCCGGCGGAGTCTGCGAAACCCTCAACTTCAATTACCATGACCAATGGTATTTTGCATTAGGCGCAGAGTACGCTTATAGCCCCTCGCTCACGGTGCGCACAGGCGTCAATTACGAAATTTCACCCGTCGACAACGGCAATCGCACCGTCGTGCTGCCGGACTCCAACCGGCTCGGCGTCAGCGTGGGTGGCTCGTACAGGTACTCGGATCGCGTCACTTTCGATCTGGCCTACACCCATCTCTTTTTTGACAGCGCACCTTTCTGCATGGCGGAAGGCGGCGGCACAGTGCATTGCGTTTCCCCTTTGCAGCAACTTACTCTGCTAGAAGGCTCGGCTGACACATCGGTGGATATGTTCTCATTTGCCGCAAAGTACAGCACCGGCGCACCGGTTGCGGCGCTCGAGCCCTATAAGAAATAGCAGAACAGCCATCCAGAAAACGAAGGGCCGGCGCAAGCTGGTCCTTTTTGTTTTTTGGAGCTTTGTCATACTCCTGAGACATTGATCGCCGCCTCTAATGCACACTTGCATGCAAGGCTTCGAGGTGAAGGGTGGATCACTGGGCTGGGACGCGATATAAAGCCTATGTGAGATATCGTGCCATTTTCCTCTCTGACATTCACCTCGCCGCGCGAGCCTGCCGCTCCCGCGATTTGCTGAGCTTTTTGAAGTCACACGACGCCCCCGTCATCTACCTTGTGGGGGACGTTATCGATTTTTGGAGGCTTCGGCGCGGCCCAAGCTGGCGTCCTTCGCAGGTACAGGTCGTGATGGAATTGCTGGCGAAGACGCAGAACGGAACGCGCATCGTCTATATCCCCGGCAATCATGACGAAGAACTGCGGATTTTGGCCGGCATAACATTGGGCCCGGTCGAGTTTCGCCTGCGCGCAATTTACGATACAGCCGACGGCCGACGCTTTCTGGTCATTCACGGTGACGAATTCGATACGGTCGTGAACAAGGCCCATTGGCTGGCGGTGCTCGGCGATATCGGCTACGACGTCGCCTGGGCCGCGAATGAGGTCTTGAACGCGGTGCGGCGCTGCCTGGGCCTTCCGTATTGGTCGCTGTCCGCTTATCTCAAATATGGCGTCAAGCGGATCGTAAATTATGCAGTCAGTTTCGAAACCTCGCTTGCAGCCGAAGCCCGGCGGGTAGGAGCCTCAGGGGTGATCTGCGGGCATATTCATCACGCATCCGCGCGCGTGATCGACGGCGTTCAATATATGAATACGGGCGATTGGGTCGACAGCGGCACTGCCGTGGTGGAGCATTTCGACGGCCGAATGGAGATTGTCCGCTGGACCGATCACCTCCGAGCGCTTCAGTCGAGTTCCTCTAAGGTGCCCATCGCCTCAGTCACATCCTGATGCGCATCCTGATCGCAACGGACGCCTGGAAGCCGCAGGTTAATGGCGTCGTCAACACATACAGCAATCTTGAGCGCGAGGCGGCGAACGCGGGGCTCGATCTCACATTCCTGACGCCGTCCGGGTTCAGAACGATGCCGCTCCCCACTTACAGCGAAATCCAGCTCGCGATGATTCGCCCGCGCGATGTCGCAAAGCGCGTCGAGCAAGACAGTCCAGATTTCATTCACATTGCGACCGAGGGTCCGATCGGGCTTGCGGCGCGCGCCTATTGCCTGAACGCCGGGCGGCGGTTCACCACCAGCTATCATACCCGCTTTCCGGAATATATCTCTGCGCGCATGCCAATCCCCCTGTCCTGGGGATACAGGTTCGAGCGCTGGTTTCATAATGCTGGCTCCGGCGTGATGGCTGCTTCCCTCTCTCTGTGCCAGGATCTGACCGCCCAGGGGATGGCGAACGTGCACCTTTGGTCGCGCGGGGTGGACCTTAATCTCTTCAGGCCCCGCGCCGTTGACCGCTTTGGCTTGCCCCGGCCCCTCTTCCTTTATGCGGGTCGGGTGGCCGTTGAGAAGAATCTGGAAGCCTTCCTGGGTCTCGATCTTCCCGGGACAAAGGCCGTGGTCGGAGGCGGCCCCCAGCTTGCAGATCTTAAGCAGCGATATCCAAAAGCGGTGTTCACTGGCCCGAAGTTTGGTGAAGATCTGGCCGAGCACTATGCTTCAGCAGACGCTTTCGTTTTCCCGAGCTTGACCGATACTTTCGGCAACGTGCTTCTGGAAGCCCTTGCCTGCGGCGTACCCGTGGCGGCGTACAACGTCATGGGACCGAAAGATGTTGTGGCGAACGGCAGCGTAGGGATTCTTGGCGATGATCTGAGAGAATCAGCGCTGGCCACCCTTGAACTCGATCGGAAAGGCTGCCGCTCTTATGCTGAGCTGTTCAGTTGGACCGCATGCGCGCGGCGCTTTTCTGAAATCATCGCGGAGGCCAACGGCGTTCAGCAAGCATTGCAATTTCGTAACGAAACAAATGATATTGCGCTATGATTCCTCGCGATAACCAACGGACAACCGATGGCCACGCCAACCATTGACTCTATAGCGGACGCAGATCTACGCATTCGGCCCTATGCTATTGAAACGCCCCTCCTCGAATGGAGCGCACTGAACGAAAAGCTGGAAGCAAGAATTCTTTGCAAGGCCGAGCCGCTGCAGAGAACTGGGAGCTTCAAGTTTCGCGGCGCTTATAATCGCGTATCGAGAATCGATCGCGCGGCGACTCCTGGCGGCGTTGTCGCCTGCTCATCAGGCAATCATGCCCAGGGCGTCGCGGAGGCTGCTCGTCTATGCGGCGTCGACGCGGTGATCGTGATGCCATCAGATGCTCCCAAAGTGAAGATAGCGCGCACAAGCCACTGCGGCGCCGAGATCGTCTTCTACGATCGCGATACGGAGGACCGGAATGCCATAGCGCGTGACCTCTGCGAACAGCTGAATGCCGATTTCGTTCCGCCCTTCGATGATCCCGTGGTGATAGCCGGGCAAGGTACGGTCGGCCTTGAAATCGCGCGGCAGTCTAAGGCGGCGGCAGCTGATATCGACGCGGTGCTGACGCCCATCAGCGGCGGAGGTCTGACAGCCGGGGTTGCTATCGCAGTGAAGGACCGATTTCCTAACGCCGAAATCTATTGTGTCGAGCCGAAAGGCTTTGACGATTACCGAAGGTCTCTCAGTTCGGGGACACGGCAGAAAAACGATCCTGCAAGCCGCTCGATCTGCGACGCTCTTCTGATGCCGGAGCCAGGCGAACTGACATTCGCCATCAACAAGGATTTGCTGGCTGGCGGCCTCGCCGTCAGCGACAGCGATGTCCGCCACGCCGTGGCTTATGCCTGGCGCGAGATGAAGCTTGTTGTCGAACCAGGAGGCGCCATAGCGCTTGCGGCTGTGCTCTCAGGCGCCTTTGAAGCAAAAGGCCGCACCGTAGCCGTCGTTCTTTCCGGCGGGAACGTCGATCCTCACGTTTTTTCCGATATTATTTGTAATATCAAAGCATTAGCGCCGTCAGGCCAATAGGCGATTAAAGCAGAGGGGTTACACTTTGGCATGATCTCGCGGCGGCGCTTTCTCATATTGACGACCTCCACGGCCGGAGCAGGCGCGATCAGCGCCGCAGATGCTTTCGCGGTGGAGCCTGGCTTCAGTCTCATTCTCAAAGAGTGGACCGTAGAGCATCCCGACTGGCCCGTCACCGCCCCTGCCCTTCGCATCGGCGTCTTGACGGATATTCATGCCGTCGAACCGTGGATGTCCGCCCATCGCATCAGCGGCATCGTCGATCAGCTGAATGCTCAGAAGCCGGATGTGATCGTGCTTCTGGGGGATTATGTGAACGGGCTCCGGCCGAGGTACTATAGCCGCGAGATCCCGGTCGCCGAATGGATCGCTCCGCTTCAATCGCTGCGGGCGCCGCTTGGCGTCCATGCAATCCTCGGAAATCACGATTGGTGGTCTGGCCAGGCGCCGGAGATTCGCCGCGCTTTCAGGAAGTCAGGGATTGTCCTGCTCGAAAACGGCGCGATAAAGCTGAGCCGGGGGCGTGATCACTTTTGGATTGCGGGGATCAGGGATCAGCTTGCTCAAGCAAGCCGGGGCGCCTGGGACTTGGAAGCAACCTTGCGCCACATTTCAGATCGCGCGCCGGTGATCCTACTCGCTCACGAGCCCGACGTCTTTGACTACGTTCCTGCCAGCGTCACGCTGACGCTCGCGGGCCACACTCATGGCGGCCAAATCTACATCCCCTTTGTGGGGCGGCTGGGCTTCTTTGCTGATAATGCGCGTTATGCCAGATACGCATATGGTCACTTCCAGAGAGATGGGCGCCATATGATCGTCTCGAGCGGCCTCGGCCTCTCGAACATTCCCGTCCGCTTTCTGGTGCCGCCAGAAATTGCGATCGTTACGCTTCGCCATGGTGAACGAAATATCAATGCTCCCTTAATTGTTAGAGCGTAATCTTAAGGAAGAGGAAGCAGTCAGGGCCTGCTTCTGGCGCGTTCGAGAGTGTGGGGCTATTAATGCGTAGGATGTGGCTTGCCGCTTGCTTGCTGCTGGCTTGCGGCGTTTTTTCGTCCGCCGCGTCGGCTGAGGTTGTCGTCCGTGTCAGCAAGGCGAGGCAGACGATGTGGGTGTATGTTGATGGCCAGCTCGCGTATACTTGGCCGGTTTCGACGGCGGCCTGGGGCTATAACACACCCGATGGCGTCTATTATCCGACGTCGCTCGACCCCTACCACCGTTCTGGCCGATACGGCTCTCCGATGCCTTACTCGATCTTCTTCACCGGCGGCTATGCGATCCACGGCTCCTACGATATTGGCCATCTGGGTTACCCCGCGTCTCACGGGTGCATCCGGCTCCACCCCGGAAATGCTGGCCAGCTTTACGATCTGGTCCGCAGTTCCTACGGCACCAGGATCGTCATCGGATGGTGATAAAGCGCTCAGGCAATAGCCATAGCGCCCATGCCTTACGCACTTTACGCAGTCTTTAGGCAATAAGACCGGAACCCACAACTGACTTTATACGAAGGTTGTAGCGCGAGACCCAGATGGCGCGCGAAATATCTGGTATGCCAGCCCGGGTCTCGCTTGGCTGACTTCGCTATAATCAGTCTGATCTGGCGCGACGTCAGCGGCTGTCGCTGTAGCGCCTGAGCAAAACAAATACCAGGGGCCACCATTATCTTTTTTTGAAGGCATAGCGTTCTATCGAAACCAATTTGATATTTAAGGCGCGCGCCAGAGTTCGCGTTCAAATATCAGATTGAAAATTTACTTTAAAATCAAGATATTAGGAGATTGTCCTTTTATTTCCTGGTATTTGCTTTGTGCTGCAAGCGGATGCAAACGCCGGAATCGAACCGCCAAGCGCCCAATTGCAGATCTGCTGACTTTAGAACCGTTCTTTGAAACCAATGTGACAATAAGCTGAAACTGAGCGTGCATCAGAACCTCTGCTGTCGACTGCATTTGAATGGGTCACTTAAAGGTGAACGCAAACTGGTCGCGCTCTGCCCCAGCGGTTAAAAATACCTATTGGCAGGCTTGAACTTTTGGAGAAAAATAGCCAAACCTATACCCACCCAGGGTTGGACCCCTGCCATTAGGGTTAAATCACATCTTTCGCTGTTCAGGAATACGATGACAGGGAATGCTCTGTACACGCCGGGGCTGGGCTGATAAGTTTACTGGAGTACTCCAATAGAGATGTGGGGCAACACTTCTCTTTTAAGAGAGGAGAAAAGTTAATGCGTGGTAGTAATTTTGCCGGGGTTCAACTAACTATCGTCCTCGTGCATCCAAGCCGCCTTTTTACTGAGGGCCTCGCCAGTCTTCTGAAAGATACACAGTACAATATAGTTCACCAATCAGCGGCATCTGACGGCGCTTTCCTTCCGGAAGGAAATCCGGGAAGTAAGGTTGTCTATATTGTGGGCGGCAGGACCGCCTCTGAGATTGTAGTGGCGGTGAAAAGTATTCGAAGCCAACTGCGGTCTGCCTATATCTTAGTCATCAACGCCTCGACAGGACAAAACGACGTCATGGCCGCGCTCGAAGCTGGGGCTGACGGCTATTTGCGGGACGCCATATCATCTCACACATTCGTTCGAGTGATTGAACTTGTAGTGGAGGATGAGACTATTCTACCGCCGGAATTCGTGAAGGGCCTCCGGGAACCGCGGAATGCTCAGCCTGAAGCAATTTACAGCCGTGATCACGATTTCGAGGATATGAACGACGCTACGGCTTCGCATTTAGCTAAGGTCAAACTTTCCGCACGAGAAGGATCAATTTTGAGAGGCCTCGTAGATGGGGCGCCGAACAAGGTGATCGCTCAGAGGCTTCAAATCACAGAGGCGACAGTCAAGGTTCACGTGAAGGCGATCCTCCGCAAGATTCGCGTGAAGAACCGCACCCAGGCCGCTATCTGGGCGGCAAGGCACTTGCCGTTCTCAGAGGGGCTCGTGTGTGATCGTGAAAGCTTGCATCACGCTTCCTGAGCGAGACGCAAGCAAAGGCAGCATTGCGAATAAATGGTTCTTTTGACGGCGGACGGCGCTTCAGCGCCGGTCGTCAGAAGTTCGTTTTGCTTGACAATCTTCCTTGTGCTCCAGGGTCTGGAGCATTGCTCGTCTAAGTTCGCCCACGGTGGCCCACTTGGAATGATAGTCGATATCCCCTTGGTTTTCCGGTTTCCTTTGTAATAGGAAGACGTAAGCCCAAATGACGGCTTCCTGAGAGTTTGGCATGGAGTCGACCGGCAACT
>JBAVVQ010000141.1:0-13251 GCA_049697375.1 Rhodomicrobium sp. | reverse complement strand
GTCCCTCATACACGCCTTCAGAGTTGGCTGACGGCTGCCATTCGTTACGCATGTCGAGGAGGTTGACGAAGAAGTCGTTGGTCAGCGTCTCCGGCCGGTCGGTGAAGACGCCGTGCGAGGAATGTCCGGCATTTGCGCCAAGAACGCGCAAGCCTCCGACAAGAACCGCCATCTCCGGAGCCGTCAGCCTCAAGAGCTGCGCCTTGTCCACAAGCGCTTCCTCCGGCAGCATGAACTGCTTGCCGCTGAGATAGTTGCGGAAGCCATCGGTCCTCGGTTCTAGCGCCGCAAAGGACTCGACGTCGGTTTCTTCCTGCGACGCATCCATACGGCCTTGCATGAAGGGCACTCTTACGTCAACTCCGCCGGCCTTCGCGGCTTTCTCGATGCCTACGCCGGCGGCAAGAACGATGAGATCGGCGATCGAGACCTTCTTGCCGCCGGCGGCCGAGGCGTTGAACTCTTTTTGAATCGCTTCCAGCGTCTGCAGCACCTTCGCCAACTCGGCCGGCTTGTTGACCGCCCAGTCTTTCTGCGGCGCGAGCCTAATGCGCGCGCCGTTCGCTCCGCCGCGCTTGTCAGAGCCGCGGAACGTGGACGCCGAAGCCCAGGCCGTCGACACGAGCTGGGAAACGGACAAACCGGAGCCGAGGATTTTCGCCTTCAAAGCGGTGAAGTCCTGCTCGTCGATCAGCGGATGATCCACAGCGGGGACCGGGTCCTGCCAGATCAGCGTTTCCTTCGGGACGAGCGGGCCGAGATAGCGCGCGACCGGACCCATGTCGCGGTGCGTCAGTTTGAACCAGGCGCGCGCGAACGCGTCGGCGAACTGATCGGGGTTCTCGTAGAATCGCCGCGAAATCTTCTCGTATGCCGGGTCGAACCGCAGCGACAGGTCCGTGGTCAGCATGGTCGGCGCGTGCTTTTTCGACGGGTCGTGCGCGTCCGGGACCGTGGCTTCAGCGCCCTTCGCCCGCCACTGCTGAGCGCCGGCCGGGCTCTTCGTCAGCTCCCATTCATGTTTGAACAGATTGTCGAAGAAGTGATTGCTCCACTTTGTCGGCGTTTGTGACCAGGTGACTTCCGGGCCGCCGGTAATGGTGTCGGCGCCGAAACCCGTGCCGTACTTGCTCCTCCAGCCGAGGCCTTGATCCTCGATCAAGGCGGCTTCCGGCTCCGGGCCGAGCAGAGACGGATCGCCGGCGCCGTGGGTTTTGCCGAAGGTGTGGCCGCCTGCGATCAGGGCTACGGTTTCCTCGTCGTTCATCGCCATGCGGTAGAAGGTTTCACGAATGTCCTTTGCGGCGGCCACCGGGTCCGGATTGCCGTTCGGCCCTTCCGGGTTCACGTAGATCAGGCCCATCTGGACTGCGCCGAGCGGTTCAGCAAGCTGGCGTTCGCCGCTATAGCGCTCGTCGCCAAGCCACGTTCCCTCCGGCCCCCAAAATAGTTCTTCGGGCTCCCAAGTGTCCACGCGGCCGCCGCCGAAACCGAACGTCTTGAGGTCCATCGAGTCCAAAGCGACGTTGCCCGCGAGAACCATCAGGTCGGCCCAGGACAGTTTACGGCCGTATTTTTGCTTGATCGGCCACAAAAGCCGGCGCGCCTTATCGAGGTTCGCATTATCCGGCCAGCTATTGAGCGGGGCGAAACGCTGCTGTCCGCCGCCCGCGCCGCCGCGCCCGTCGGTGATGCGATAGGTGCCCGCGCTATGCCACGCCATCCGAATGAACAACCCGCCGTAGTGGCCAAAGTCGGCGGGCCACCAATCCTGCGAGCTTGTCATCAAGGCATGGAGGTCCTTAACCACGGCGTTGAGGTCAAGGCCCTTGAATTCCTTGGCGTAATCAAACGCTTCGCCCATCGGGTTCGACAGTGCGGAGTGCTGGTGGAGAACCTGGAGGTTCAGGTGGTTGGGCCACCAGTCTTTGTTCGTGTGTGCATGGGTCCCGCCCTTCATCGGGCACGTGCTTTCGCTCGCCATAGTCTCTCCGTTCATGTTCCGTTTTTCTCTCGTACATCTATACAAGGATCGGCAATCCTTGGAAAGTGGGCCGGCGCGGCCGCAAGTGAGCTATGCCTCGTTGGCTGGACTGGCGATGACCTGGTTCGCTTAGTGCTGGCTTAACCATCCTTATGGCGCGCCTATGCGACGCGGGAGCCTCGCATGTAAGGGGTTGTGGCAGGCGCGTGAGGCCGCCGCCAGCGGGGAGGGAGGGGCTCAACGGCGATCACAAGCTCAGCGTCCCCTTACCCGAAATCTGGGTATTGTTCATATTCCAAATAAGCGATTCTCCTCCCGCGCCGCGCAGAAGAATATCGGCGTAGCCATCGTGGTTGAAATCACCCGTTCCAGCCACCTTCCAGTAGGTTCCTGTATTAGCGGCTGTTCCGTTCAGGGTAACCGCTCCGCCGCCAATGACCTGGTTGTTGTTCATATCCCAAATGCTCACCTCGCCGCCTGCGCCGCTCCAAAGAATATCGGCGTAGCCGTCATGATTGAAATCGCCCGTCCCGGCGATTGTCCAATAGCTTCCTAGATTGGCTTTCGTTCCGTTCTGGGTGGCTGAGCCGCCGCCAACGATCCGGTTGCTGTTCATGTCCCAAATGGTCACTTCGCCGCCCGTGCCGCGCAACAGGATATCGGCATAGCCGTCATGATCGAAATCGCCCGTCCCGGCGACCGCCCAGTAGTGTCCCGGATTGACGGCCGTTCCATTCTGAGTGGTTGAGCCGCCATCGACGATCCGGTTGTTGTTCATGTCCCAAATGGTTATTTCGCCGCCCGTGCCGCGCAACAGGATATCGGCGCAGCCGTCATTATTGAAATCGCCCGTCCCGGCGACGGTCCAGTAGCTCCCTGGACTGACGGTGACTCCGTTTTGCGTAACGGACGATTTGGACAAGGTTTGAGTGTTGTTGAGATCCCAGACAATGACTCCGCCGCCAGAGTTGCGGCCTACAAGATCCAAATATCCATCGGCATTGAAATCCCCGGCTCCAGCTACGGTGTCGCTGGACAACAGACTTGATGTCGCAAGAGTGGAGCCGTTCGCAAAATGGACGTACTCGATATTCTTTAAAGTATCCGCGCCCGCTGACCCGGTCATGGTGAAAAGGGAGGATGTGCCGGAGAGGGTGTAGCCCGAGTTGAAATTGTATGTCACGTAGGCCGTATCGACGCCGCCGCCGCCGTCGATAAGATTGTCGACGTTGTCGCCTGTCAGTTTGATCGTGTCGTTGCCGCTGCCGCAATAGCAGTTATTGATTTCGGACTGGACGTTACCGTTATACAGAAGCGCGTTGTAGACATTCCCTTGGGCATAGTGGCCATTCCCAAGATAGGCAAGCTGACCTGAAGACAGGACGCTGAAGCCGCCCGGCGTCAGATCGATGGAGAGGTTCGTCGCGTAATTCGACAAATCATAGGCGCCGCCGTTAGATCCGGCGCCGCCGTCCCAGACCGTCATAAAGACCCGGTTGCCGCCGGGCGCTGCTTGTCCAACGCCGTCGATGAACTCCTGGCCCGTCGCCGGGCTCCAACTGTAGGTATGTCCTGAACTGTACCGGGCGCCATACATCGACTGAATCGCCGCGATGTCGTACATCATCGGCGACTGAGCGAATCCCCACTCTTCGTTCTGTACCCTGTCGTTGGACCGCCGAGGTAACTGAGGTACGTCATGATCGAATATTCCATGTCGTCATGAGCAGCCGTCATGGCGACATTGGCGACTCCCCCGGTCTCCTGCCCGTGCTTCAGCCCAAGGGCATGACCCAACTCATGCATCATCGAGTCGAACGCATAGCCGCCCCGCACGGGGCTCGTCATCGCGTCGTACCCGCTTTGGGTTCCCATCCAAACGTCTCCGCCTGCGGCTGCGCTGCTCGGATAGTAAGCATAGGCCGTCGGTTGCGATGAATTCGACATGCCGATGCGGATCGTCGCCGCTCCCGGAGATCCAGTGTTCTCTGTCAGCGCCAACTGGGAGACAGCAGAGTAACTGGAGCCGACCGCGGATGTGAGCGCCCAGCGCGCCACATTCGCCATTTGCGCGTTCACGGGCTGAAAGGTTGAGGTCTCGCCCGTGGGATAGGCGCCCTACTGGCTTGCCGAGACTGGAAATCCAAAAGTGACATTTAGAGTTCCCCAGTGCTGGGTGTAGAGCAGGCCATCGATGTCCTGATTGCCGGTGGCGACTGTGGCGACGACCCCTGTTCCGGCCCCATTCCAAGCAAGCTCCGCCCGCCCCGGCGAGGGGAGGGTGAATGCGCCGTTCAATCCAGCTTCGGAATCGAAGATGTCCGTCTGCTCGAGACTCTTCTGACCAGTCTTACGGATTCTCATGATGCAGTTCCCCTGGCTTTCCTGCCCGATTCCTCCAAATCCCGTTAATTCGACTTTACGAACTATAGATTGAGCAATTCTTTATATGCAAGCTAAGGTAGCTACGCCGAGTTTGGTGGAAGCCCCAACGGATCGCCGCCGCCGTCATCCCGGTCAAGCGAAGCGCGAGCCTGGATCGCATAAAGCTATGCGCTTCAACGTGTTACGATCCCAGATAAGGCTTCGCCTTTCCGGGATGACGGCGGTGACTTCGCACGGCCTTCGAGCCGCGCCCGCTCATCGAATTTGGGGCGCGACAGCAGACGCCGCTCGGAGCGTCACCGGCTCCGCGCACGCTATCGGCCCTATCATTGCGTCGTGGACGCTCACCAGATCGAGGCGCTTATGGCCCCTGTCGCGGAGAACGCTATGTTAAAAGCCTGCAGCAGTGCGCAGAACGCGGCGCCTGAACCGGCAGCCCAAGGCGCGGGGTTCATTCCCGCGAGTGACGAAGGGCTTCTCTCGCTGACATTGGTCGCGGGGTACTACCGGATTGCGAGCGACCCCGCGCAGATGGCCCACGATCTGGGTCTGGGCCAGCGAGCGGCGAACGCCGAAGACATCGTCCGCGCCGCGCGCCGGATCGGGTTGAAGGCGCGAGCGCTTCACGAGCAGGCGCCGGAGCGCCTCAGATCGGCGCCCTTGCCGGCCATCTTGAAAATGCGCGATGGAAGTTTCGCGATCCTCACCCACCGCCTCGATGATGGCAGGCTCCGGATCGTTCAGCCTCTCACCCGGGCTCAATCATTCCAGACCCTGGAAGATGTAAGCCAGGCATGGTCCGGGGATCTGGTGCTGGTTACGAGGCGTTTCGGCGGACCCGGCGCCGATCCCGCGGCGTTCGATTTTAGCTGGTTCGTGCCTTCGATCTGGCGTTATCGCAAGGCCATCGGTCATTTCCTCTTCGCCTCGCTTTTCATTCAGCTATTCGCTCTCGTCACGCCGCTCTTTTTCCAGGTCGTGGTCGACAAGGTGCTGGTGCACAATGGCGGCTCGACGCTGATCGTCATTGTCGTGGGGCTGGTGCTGATCGGGCTCTTTGACGTGACCCTTCAATATCTTCGAACCTACGTCCTCACCCATACAACGAGCCGCATCGACGTCGAGCTTGGCGCCCGGCTCTTCGATCATCTTCTCCGCCTGCCGCTGTCCTTTTTCGAGACCCGGGCCACCGGCCAGACCGTGGCGCGCGTGCGGGAGCTTGAAACCGTCCGGGCCTTCCTGACCGGCCAGGGCCTTTCCGCAGTCATCGATCTCGTGTTCGCCGTCATCGCGACCGGCGTCATGTTCCTCTATTCGAAGACCTTGACGCTGATCGTGCTGCTGTCGATCCCCTGTTACCTTCTGATCGCGTTCCTGATCAGACCGGCGTTGCGCAGGAAGATCAATGAACGCTTCAATCGCGGCGCATTGAGCCAGCAGTTTCTGGTGGAGTCGGTGGTGGGCATCCAGACGCTGAAGGCCGCCGCCGTCGAGCCGATGCTCAGGAACCAGTGGGAAGATAAGCTCGCGGCCTACGTGAAGACCTCGTTCGACGTCGTGATGTTGACGGCGCTTGGCCAAAACGGGATTCAGTATGTCAGCAAGGCGACGACGGCTCTCGTGCTTTATTTCGGGGCGCTCGCCGTCATCAACGGCGAGCTGACCGTCGGAGGTTTGATCGCCTTCAATATGATCATGGGCCTCGCCACGGCCCCCATCTTGCGCCTGTCCCAGCTCTGGCAGGATTTCCAGCAGGTTCAGATTTCGGTCGAGCGTCTGGGCGACATCCTGAACGCTCCGCCCGAGACGCGCCAGCTCGCCAATGCGGCGCTTCCTCCGGCGCGGGGCGCCATCAAGGTTTCGCATGTCGATTTTCGCTATGGACCTGACCAGCCCGAGGTGCTGAAAGGCGTCTCGCTTGAGATCCCCGAAGGACAGGCGCTTGGCATCGTCGGGCAATCGGGCTCCGGCAAGTCCACGCTGACGAAACTCATCCAGCGGCTTTACCGGCCTGATCGCGGCCAGATCTTCATTGACGGCGTCGACCTTGCGCAATGCGATGCCGCCTGGCTTCGGCGTCAGATCGGCGTCGTGCTTCAGGAGAACATGCTTTTCAACCGCACGGTCCACGAAAACATCGCGCTTGCCGATCCCGCCATGCCGCGCGCGATGGTCCATGCGGCGGCGCGCCTTTCCGGCGCCGATGAGTTCATTTTCCGGATGCCGCTCGGCTACGACACCATGATCGAGGAGCGCGGCGCCAATCTTTCGGGCGGGCAGCGCCAGAGGATTGCGATCGCGCGCGCGCTCGCCACCCGCCCCCGCATCCTTATTTTCGACGAGGCGACAAGCGCGCTCGATTACGAAAGCGAGCGCATCATCCAGGCCAATATGCGCGCCATCTGCAAAGGCCGCACCGTGATCATCATCGCTCACCGGCTCGTGGCCGTGAAGGATTGCGACCGCATCATCTCCTTAAACGAGGGACGCATCGTCGAGGATGGGACCCATCGTGACCTCCTGAGCCATCCCGGCGGGCTTTATTCCAGGCTCTGGCGCATGCAGTCGGAAAATGCGGGGTAGAGGCTATGCCATGGATCGAACGCCTTTCCTTTCGAGGATCCGGCGGCGCGGACGGCGGGAGCAAAGCGGCCGCCGTCGCAGCGCGCCGCATGGACAGGGTGGATCGCGAATTCCTGCCTGCGGCCCTCGAACTTCTTGAAACGCCGCCATCGCCCGTAAGGGTCGCCATGATCTGGCTGATTAGCCTCTTTTTCGCGGCTGCGCTCGCCTGGTCCTATTTCGGCTGGCTTGAGATTTACGCCGTGGCCCAGGGCCGCATTCAGCCGAGCGGACGCTCCAAGGTGGTGCAGCCGCTCGATCCGGGCCGTGTCGTCGGGATCGCCGTCGAGAATGGCAGCCGGGTCCAGGCCGGAGACCTTCTCGTTGAGTTCGACTCTCGCGAGACGGGCGCCGAGCGGGAGGAGCAGAAGCGCGATCTGGAATCGGCGCTGACTGAAGGCGCCCGCCGCCGCGCCGCCATTGCGGCCGCCCGCCTGGGCGAGGGAGAGGCGTTGAAGGTCATTTATCCGGCCGGGACCAGCGGGGACATGGCCGCCCGCGAAAATGGCGTCCTGGCCGCCGATCTCGCCCAGCTGTCCTCGAACCGCGCAAGCCTTCTCGCCCAGAAGGCCGAGCGCCTTGCGACCTGCGGCCGGCTCAAAGCCAGCCTCGCGGCCCGCGAAAGGCTCATCGCTGTCCATAAGGAGCATGTCGACATGCGCGAGAGCCTCAATCAGACCAAGGCCGCCTCGCGGGCGCAAGTGATCGAGACCCTGCAGCAGTATGAGGCGCAGGTCACCATCCAGGCCGGAGAGAAAGGCCAGCTCGTCGAAAACGAGGCCGCCCTGATCACTCTTGAGCGGAAGATTGAAGCGGCGACGGCCCAATTCATCGCCGATCAGATGCAAAAACTGGCCGACATCGAACGGAAGGCCGATCACCTCAAAGGGGAGCTTGTCAAAGCGGCGACCAAGCACGAGCGCACGAGACTGACCGCCCCCATCGGTGGCACTGTTCAACAGCTTGCGGTCACGACCGTCGGCCAGGTCGTGAGTTCCGGCCAACCATTGTGCCGCTCGACGCGCCCATCGAGATCGAGGCTCTGATCCAGAACAAGGACATAGGCTTTGTGGAAGCCGGTCAAACGGCTGTGGTCAAGGTCGAATCCTTTCCCTTCACCCGCTACGGAACCGTCGAGGGCGCCGTTGTCAAGGTAAGCCGCGACGCCGTCGACGATCGCGAGGCAAGCGCGCTCAGCGACCCGAAATCGGGCGCAAAGCCACAATCGCCGGTCTCCGATCTCGCCAGGAGCCAGAACCTCGTTTTCCCCGCCACCATCGCTCTTAACAAGACGGCTATCACCGTCGACGGCAAAGACCTGCCGCTGTCGCCCGGCATGGCGGTGACGGTCGAGATCCTGACCGCGAAGCGTCGCGCTCTGGACTACATCCTGTCGCCGCTGCGCGAAGTTGCTTCAAATTCGGCGCATGAGCGCTAGGCGAGCGTGGCTCCGCTCAAGCATGGATGGCGCGGAAACTCTACCTTCACGTTAAAGTGAAAGAGGTCATCAAGGGGGCGACACTCGCAGCCGACGTGCGGCTCCCTCTGCCGAGCGCGCTTTGGCGCGAAGACAAGATGCTGGCGGAGCCCCGATCGCCCAGCTCATGCACGCATTTAGGCTGCGATGCTAACGCGGAAAAACCCTGCGTGATGATAAGAGGGAAGCGGCACTTTCACGGAAACGGTCCGGGCGACCGCCGATTGAGAATAAGTTCCATGCCCTTGCATCCGGTCCAATTTTTCATCCGGACATTCATCGACGACAAAGGATCGCCAGAACTTTCCAAAGGATTGCTTCAGCCTAATTGAAAACGATGACGTTGCCATTAGGATACTCCCTTTCATACACCAACAACGCCAACCTTGCCGCAATATTCCAACTCTCATTTTATTTAACGGAAGTGGCGAATGCCCTTATTTCTTATTGCTCCGGCGCCGCTTCATGGCGCATTCGCATCCATTGCGCTTAATCGGGAAGACATATGGTCCGGGAAATAAAGGCAAATTTCGATCTCGTCCCGTTCCGCGAGCTTTCATTCAGTTTCTCAAAGAGATGCCAAGAACAACGCTGAGTTTGTACGCGACGGGGCTGCCGATATCATGGTCGCCTTTAAGCCTCGCTTCTCCGATTTCGGGGGGCCGGAACAAAGACATTCCCTATTTTCGCCAAAATTGGCATACAAACACCCGCTCCTTCAACAAAACCAGTTTTGTACCAAAGCAAGTAGGAGTGCATATTCTCATGAATGGAACTGGAAAAAGTGAGCATTTGACCGGCGTTGAAGGTTTCGAAGACCAGGCTGTCTTTGCTCTCACTCAGCTCATGACGCTCTATCTGGATAAGAAACCATTCGAAAAACAACGTATGGCGAATGCCAAATTTGGCGAAGGCTTTTGCAGCCGCGGGGACATTATCGAGATAGCGCCGGTCGCGAAGGACATTCCGGCGAACGCCTGCGGCATTCTCCAACATCCCGTGCCGGGCGCCTTGAAGAATGGCATGCGGGCGATCGGGACCGCTCTTTACGAGGAAACCAGAAGCACCGACGCCATGAGCGATGTCTTGTATCGCGTCATGGAAAAGTTCCCCCGCCGCGATCAGGAGGTCGTAGGCATCCTGGATCAGGCGTTTGAAGGCATCGGCGGCTGGTGGTCGTAATCCTTCTGCTCTAGCGTCAAACCTCGTAATCCAAAGAAGGGTCCGTCCCTTCGCCTGTGTGTTTGGCGACAATCAGGGTCAGGTCATCGTCCACTTCGATTGAAGGATTGAAAAAGAGCGCGTTCGTGATCTGGTTCCTGATCTCGAGCGCGCCGCCGCCGGGGGAGGCGTTGAGAAACCGCTTCAAAGCGTCAGACGTGAAAGTCGGATGTGGCGGCCTTGGCGTTTCAGTGAGTCCGTCGGTGTAAAGAACAAGAGTCCCGCCTGGCTCAAAAGGAACCGTTTCGCTTTCAAAGACGGTGTTGCGCAGGATGCCGAGGGGAAGGCCGGGCTTCTCCAGAAGCTCGAAGGGTTCTGAAGACGAGCGGCGATAAAGTTGTGGGGGCGCGCCAGCCGATGCGTACTCCATCGTCTGCGCTGCGAAATCGAGAGTGGCGCAGAACATGGTCGCGAACTGCCCGACCGGAAGCACCTCGTGCAGACGTTCATTCAACCGCCGCAACATCGAGCCGGGCTTGTCCGTTCGCTGGGCCGCCATATGGGCGAACGAATGAAACCGGGCCGTGTTGAGCGCGGCGGCGAGGCCATGGCCCGTGAAATCAACAACGTACAGCAAAAGACGCTGAGGGGTTGTGGCTTCGATTCCCCATATATCCCCACCGATGCCGTCGCGCGCTTTATAGTAGCTGGCCAAATCCAAAGGGCAGCTTTCCTGGATGCGTTCGATACGGGCATTGCTCGGCAGCATCTCGTTTTGAAGCGCGATCGCGTTCGCCAGTTGATCGTTGAGGACGAGCGTCGCGCGATAGCTCTGGAGCATCGACGCGGCGATGCGGGCCAGTCTTGTCAGCGTTTCAACATCGTTCTTCGTGAACGCACGCGGCTTGCGATCAACGGCGCACAAGGCGCCGATGCGAAGGCCGGGCTCGGTTTCAAGGGGAATGCCAAGATAGGCGCGGATGTTCGGGTCTGCGGTCACGAGCGGATTATTGCAGAAGCGAGGATCCTTTTCGGCGTTCTCGATAATGAACGGTTCCGGCGTCATGATGGTGTGGGCGCAAAATGCAACGACCCTTGCCGTCCAGTCTGCTTCAAGACCGGTCTTTCCGGCGAAGATCTGTTCGTCCCGGCCGACAAGCGACAGATGCGCGATGGGCGTTTCAAGGAGCCGGGCTGCGGTGTCGCAAAGGACATTCAGCGCAGCGCCCGCGTCCCACTCGGTGAAGCGCAGACTGTGCAGCTCCCGCAGGCGCTTCGCCTCTTCAACGGGAATTGGAAAGCTTGGCATGACGCTGTCTCCTCGACGCTCCCAGCGACTGCCCCTAAGCGCCGTCTCAGCACTATGCGCCAAGACAGTTCATCGCCTCTTTCCCGAGTGGCTAAAATTCATTCTTCGCGGGGTTGGCGAGCGCCTTTTTTTGTCGAGGACCGCGATGATCGAGAAAGGCGGCGAAATCACTCTAAGATTTTAACGAAATTGCAATTGATTTGAGCCGGGACGGATCTAAAGACACGTAAGTGTGTTATTCTTGAATGCGAAGACTCTCAAAGCATGGATCACAACGGAGGAACCAATGGATCCTGTTGCAATTCTCATCATGTTAGTGATCGGCGCGGTTGCGGGATGGCTTGCCGGGGTCGTCTACTCCGGCGCAGGATTTGGGCTGCTCGGCAACATCGTCGTGGGTATTCTCGGCGCCATCATCGCGGGCGCATTGCTGCCAGGCTTTTTGCACTTTCCGGGCATCATCGGCCATATTATCAGCTCCGCAATCGGCGCGGTGATTTTGTTGGTCCTTGTCAGCTTTGTTTCACGCAGAGCGGTATGAGGAAGTAAGCTGCGGCCGCTTTTTGGCCAGGCCGCGGCGCAAAGCCTCCCCCGGTTTGGGGATTGTCTTCGATCCGATTTTAGATCAATCCAGGGGACCTGCACGGACAGCCCCTGGCGGCCCCCACAGCTGCTAGGGGTTCTTCCCCCTCGTTCAAATCAATTGCCCCGGCGATGGCTTCGCAGCTCGGCTTTTGAAGTTGAAAGGCGCGCCCTTATGGAGCACGCGCCCTCCGGGTTTCATTGAAAATTTAGCCTCGGCGGCAGGGAACAAAAGCTTAGCTTCCCCGTTTAAAGCCATGTACAGCCTCCAGCTAGGGCAGGAACAAAAAGGGGCGTCTTCCAATGGGAGACGCCTTTGTGCGGTTCAAGCGAGTAAGCAATGCGGGTGAAAGATGCGGCGCCGGAAAGGTTCGAGGACTGTCCGCTTGTGGAGCCCTTGGCGTGGCGGCCGGCCTTTCAAGCCTGGCAGGAAAGAGCCGACATGACGCGGAGGCTCGCCGCCCTTGTCGCAGATAGCAGGGCCAAGAGCCTGCTTGTCTTGATTGCGGAAACCTACGAGCGGCTTGCCCGCGAACAATAAGGCATCAATTGCGCAAATGACATCGAATCCTGAAGCCAGGACCGATCTGAGCGAACGCGCCCCGCGGCAGGTTGCGTATCGTCAGCCTGCGGGTGTTTTTGCTGCATCTATTCCCCGGCATGTTGGGCTTTTCAGGGAAAAGCAGTTGCGCGGCGATAAGCCCGATAATATTTTCATAGTCAGCAGGGCATTGAACTCTAAACGCGTTCTGCCAGTTTTATTTCAAGACCTATTGCCTGGATATATTTCCCGATACAATGCCCCTAGCGCCGCATCGCTAGGGGCATTTGCTTTTTGATGGCAAAAGCCGCTGCGAGAGGTTATATATCCATAAATAATACTCGTGGGTGGCCGTGCGAAATCCATTCAAGAGAAGGGCGGCTTGCATGAAAGCCGCCGCCTGCAAGGGTTTCCGTCTGATGCCTCGCAGAAGCGATCCCGCGTCATTTATTCCGGTCTCGGTATTTCGATTTTCATGAAGGCTTATGTGAATTTGACACGGGATTTGCATGGAAGGTCTTTTTGTTGGCGTAAAATTATGCGCAAGCATCGTGGGATACTGTGAATCGATGGGATAGACGCCGCCAAGCTTTGGATCATTGACGTGGGAGGCCACAACGCCATGATTTTAAATGGACGGTTGAGATGGAAACTCTTGGGCGGCCTTCTCGCGGCGGTCCTCTTTGACACGCTTCTTCAGATCACCTGGAAATCGGCGGTTCTGGAAGCCCCTTCCGATCCTTCGCCCGTCGCCGTGATGAGCTCGCTTGTGAACAACCCGGCCCTGATCGGGATCATCGCCATCATGGCCCTTCAGTTCTTCAATTGGCTGATGGTTCTCGGCGAAGCCGATCTCAGCTATGCGAAGCCGGTTGCATCCTTGAGCTATGCATGCGTTCCCATCGTGTCGGTCTTGATGCTGCACGAGGCCATCGACGGTTTTGAGATTGCGGGTGTTGTGTTTGTTATCGCTGGCGTATGGTTCATCAGCCAGACAAAGCCTATGACAGAGGACACGACTACACTTCCATGAACGGAACCACCATCGGCATTTTGCTCGTCGTCATCTGCGCCTTCCTGGAAGGACTTGGGCAGGTCTTCCTGAAAAAATCGGTGCTCACGAAAGTCCGCTGGTTCATGTGGATTTCGGCCGGCATCGTCGTGCTTGCCTTGCAAGCCCTGATCTACAC
>JBAVVQ010000140.1:0-6623 GCA_049697375.1 Rhodomicrobium sp. | reverse complement strand
GCCCTGGCGTGCTGCTGCTCACTGCCCGAAGCCTTCCGCTCGGCGCTCTCTGCGTTGGCAGGCGGGTTTGCCGCAGACTGAGGCGCCGGTTGGCGTCCCCTGTCGCGATTCCGGTCGCCATCGTGATGCTTATGATGGTGGCGCCCGTCATGGTGACGGTTATGCCTTTGCCCCTGCTCTCGCTGACCGGTGGACGCCTGATCCTTCTGTTGCTCTCCTTGCGGCTGGCGCTGTTCGCCCGGCGCCGCAGCATTTGGCTGACGGTCCCGGTCGTTATGAGGCCTATGCCCGCGCTCACGACCCCGCTCACCGCCTGGACGGCGATGATGGCGCCTTTCGCCTTGGCCTTCCGGGCGGTCCAACTGGGGTTTCGGTCTACGGAAACGCCAGATTTCCTCGAATTCCGGCTCGGCGGTTTCGGCGGCGGGGCCATTTGCCGTCTGTGGGGATGCAGCGTCCGGCGTCACCCGCGCCGGCTCCCCTGGGGACTCGGCCACGGCCGAAACTTCTGCCGCTGCGGACCTCTCTTCAACTGCCGCGATTGCCGGAGCCTCAGCGCTGGCTTGATCCTCCCCTGAACTCTCGGACGCGGGAGCGGCCTCGACGCGGGCTTCTTCCGAAGCCTGCGGCTCGGTTGCGATTTGTGATGCCGCCGCCGCCTCAACGCCGTCTAACGGGGGCGCTTGCTCAGCATTATCGTTGGCTGGCTTCTGGTCGCTCGCTTGCTGCGCGGGCCGCTTAACCGGACGCTTCTCCCGGCGGAATCCGAGTGACTCCAGGATCGCGCCAAGCTCGTCGCCCGAGCAGCCCATGATCGACATCATCTCGGGCCTGATCTTGAAGGCGCCCCCGCCGGCTGCGCCCAAAGGCGGCTCGGTGCTAGTTTCGGTGGGCTTCCAGGCCGTCAACGGGCGGATGATGTCGGCAAGTCTCTCCAGCATATCCACGCGCACGGCCCGCGGGCCGCCCACACCGAAGCCGGCCGCACGATAGAACGCATCGGACAGCGCCGCATTGCGAGGCACCGAGGTCAGGCCTTGGCGCGGCGCCTCTGAAATAGACGCTGGTGTGAGATTGTGCTCGCTCCCGTGTTTCAAGAGCCAGAACAGCAAGAGGAGGTCTGCTGGCGCCGGTTTGAGAAGCAGCGGGAAATAAATATGATGGGCGCCGAAACGGACGCCGTATTTCCTGAGTTGGGCGCGGCTGTCCTGATCCAGGGACTTGATCTCGTCGGCGACGGTGTCGCGCTTCAGAACGCCGAAATTCTCGCGCAAGCGGAAGGCGATGCCACGCGCGAGACCGGTGATGTCCTCGGCCTTCGCGAGTTCAACAAGTGGCTTCAGACGCACTTCGATGTGGTGGGCAAGCCAGGTTTCGATGCGCTTTGTGATGTTTTCCTTGTCGATCGCAGCGAGGTGCTCGTCAGAGAAGAGCGTGAAATTCGGCTTCAGCGGATCCTCGCCTGCGGTGAGCCTGCCAATTTCCTGGTGCTCCCAGATGACTTGTCCTTCGCGCGTCAGGGTGAAGGCGGTGTCAGGCGCGGCGGCAAGACGGTCCGAACGTGCAGCGAGCTCATGAACGAGCACTTTGGCGGCTGCGTTGCGCGCGGCCTTTCCATGAACGCCAGCGGCTGCCTGGTCTGGTGTGAAGCAGAACCCTTCGAGCTTGCCGACATAATGCTTCTCGACAACGACCCGGCCGTCCTTCTCGATCTCCGCGAACAGGCTGTCCTTGTCGCGCATGCTCTTCATGAGCACGCTCGTCCGCTTGTCGACGAAGCGCTGGGTCAGCTGTTCATGGAGCGCATCCGAGAGCCGGTCTTCGATATCCCGGGTCTTCGCCTGCCAATGATCCGGGTCTTTCAGCCATTCGCGGCGGTTCGAGACAAACGTCCAGGTCCGGATATGAGCTATGCGGTTCGAGAGAGTGTCGATGTCGCCGTCGGTCCGGTCGGCCTGCTCCACCTGGCCTGCGAACCAATCCTCGGGGATCAGCCCTTCCTCGCTCATGATAAACTGGTAGATCGTCGCCACGATTTCGGCGTGGGAGTTGGGCGCAACTTTCCGGTAGTCCGGAACCTGGCAGACCTCCCAAAGCCGTTTGACCCCGGCAGGCCCGGTCGCGAGGGCTGCGATACGAGCATCGGCGCCCGCCAGCTCAAGCGCTTCAAGATCGTCGGCGGCTCTTGCCCGGACGAGGCGCGCATGATTGGGGACTTGGCGCAGGCTGTCCTTGAGGCGGTCGAGGCTGTCAAAATCAAGCTGTGTGCTGCGCCATTGGAGAACTTTGACGGGCTCGAAATCATGGTTCTCGAGCTTATTGATGAGGCCCTGGTCGAAGGGTTCGACATCGGCTGTAACGCCGAATGTCCCGTCGTTGAGATGGCGCCCGGCGCGGCCCGCGATCTGGGCAAGTTCGGCGGGCGCCAAATCGCGGTGAACGCGGCCGTCGAACTTGCGGGAGCCGGCGAACGCGATGTGGTCCACATCGAGATTGAGGCCCATGCCGATCGCGTCGGTCGCAACAAGGAAATCCACCTCGCCTGACTGATAGAGCGCGACCTGGGCGTTGCGCGTGCGCGGACTGAGGGCGCCAAGCACGACCGCCGCGCCCCCGCGCTGCCTGCGGATGAGTTCTGCGATCGAGTAGACATCGTTGGCCGAGAAGGCGACAATCGCCGAGCGGCTTTGCAGGCGTGTGATTTTCTTCTGGCCCGAATAGGTCAGCTTTGAAAGCCGCGGGCGTGCGATGAAGTTTGCGCCCGGTATCAGCTCGCGGATCGCGTCGCTCATGGTCTGGGCGCCGAGAAGCAGCGTTTCGCTCATTCCCCGCGCATGGAAGAGGCGATCCGTGAAGACGTGACCGCGGTCAGGGTCGGCGGCGAGCTGGATTTCGTCGACCGCGAGGAAATCCACCTCGACGTCGCGCGGCATGGCTTCAACCGTGCAGACATAGTAGCGGGGGCGGTCGGGCTTGATCTTCTCCTCGCCCGTTATGAGCGCAACGTCGCGCGGCCCGATCCGGGCGACGATCTTGTCGTAGATTTCTCGTGCGAGCAGCCGCAGCGGCAATCCGATCAGCCCGCTTTGGTGTCCGAGCATTCGCTCGATCGCGAGGTGCGTCTTGCCTGTATTCGTCGGCCCCAGCACCGCCGTTACATGCCGGGACTGCGAGGGCTTTATAGTAGCCGTCTGCGATGCTGCGCTCATAAGCGGACTTTCTGTCAAAACCGCACGCTTCGTTCAAATCTCTCAGGCTTCGGCGCAGTAAACGTACGAAGAGGTGCGCCTGCAGGAAATAGAGCGAGCCCGTCTCATGAAAAAAAGACCGCTCAGCGTCCTATTCTCTTGCGATAGAGCCTCGGTTATTCCCCTCTTCACTCTGCGAGCGCGTGACGCCCCGTCGGTGTTTGCACATCGAATTTCGCTGTCACTATCGACGCCGTACCCGCGGGCGTCGGCACATGAACATAATATGGTACTATTAAACCGGCTTCCGGCACCGGGACAAGCCAAACTTCTATCCCCGTGTTCCCGGATGCAACTTCGGCCTCGCCCGGCTTTCCCATTTTGTGTCCTGCGATCGGTACAAAATGCACGCTACAAACATAGGCGGTCCCGTGCAGTTTGCCAGAAGTTCCGACAGCTCGCGTTCCTTTTGGGGATAGGACCAAGTCGTAGCGAATCTTCCCGTCAAAGATCGGAAGGCGCTTGTTGCAAGCTTCGCCATGGCTCAATCGCGCTTGCGACAAGAGCACGATGGCGCTGAGCGGATCGACAACGTTCTGTAAATGAGCCGCGGTTATTGGCACGTGCCGGGCGCCTGGAAATTGAGGAGGGTTGATAAGGATGTCCTGCACCATCCTTTTCTGGAACTTGAGTTCGACGCTTTCCCGCTTGTCATTCGTCGCATATTTGAATGTGTAGTTTTGTGGAACGGGGCCGTTTGCCGTCATGAGTCCCGAGCTTGTCGTGGCGCCTTGCCAACTGAAAGTGCCGAAGAAGACGCTAAGTTCCGCGCTCGCCTGTAAGGAATATTGGCGCGTCGTAATTGCGGACTTGATCCTGAAATCGCCGACATGCGTACCCAGCCAGCTAATCTGGTATACGGCGTCCACCGTTGAGGCGCGCACGGCCAAGTCGCCGGCCTCATCAGGCTTGGGGGAAAGGTCTTTCGGCTTCTCGGTCTTGGTCTGTTTTGGTTCGGCTGGCTTCGCGGGTGGGCTTGCTTCCGCTGGCTTTGCGGGAGCGGGCTTGGACTCCGCCACTGGCGTTTGCGGCTTCGCGTCTTTCGGCTCGGCCGCGGCGGCGCCTTCAGGCTTCACGGGAGCGTCTGAATCCGACTTTGCGGGAGCGGACTCGGCCACTGGTGTTTGCGGCTTCGCGTCTTTCGGCTTGGCCGCGGCGCCTTCAGGCTTCGCGGGAGCATCTGAGTCTGGCTTTGCGGGAGCGGGCTTGGACTCCGCCTCCGACGTTTGCGGTTTCGAGTCTGTCGGCTCGGCGATGGTTATTTCGCCCGTCGCAGAGGGGTCCGAGTCTGGCTTTGCGGGAGCGGCGCTAGAGTCCGCCTGCGGCGCTTGCGGCTTCGCTTCATTCGGCTCTGCGGCTTCAACCGCCGGCTCCTTGCTTTCCTCCGGCGCCTGTTCGGCCGGCTTCGCGTCATCGGAGGCAGCGGCGCTTTGCGCTGCATCGTTGCCTTCGCCAAAAGCGCGGGTTGCATAGAGATGGGTTGAAAGGGCCAACGAAAGGAGGGTTGCAGCAACGGGATTGACCCAGTCGCCGCGAAGCAACGGACGCTTTGCCATCAGCCAGGATCTTCCTTTCGAAGCCGGAGCTTGCCACTGACTTGCCGGTAGTGGCGGATTTCGTCAATTATGTGTTACGATTGTCACGCAGGACGAAGCGGCGAACGAACAAGCACTCCAAATTTGTGCATATCGATTCTTTATTAAAAAATTATACAATTCGCCTGGTAGCGTGGCGTTATTCATGCCCCTTGCTTGCGAGTTCGAGGGCAAGCTTGGCGTCCAGACGCCCATCATAAAGCGCCCGGCCTACGATGGCGCCTGTGATGATCGCATAAGCGGGAGAGATGAGGCGCTTCACATCGTCGATGCCGGCCAGCCCCCCCGACGCGATAACCGGGATCGGCACGGATCGCGCAAGGTCGGCCGTCGCGTCGAGGTTCAGGCCCGTCAGCATGCCATCGCGGCTTATATCGGTGTAGATGATGGCCGCGACGCCCACATCCTGCAACCGGCGTGCAAGATCGATCGCGTAAAGCTCGGAAGTCTCAGCCCAGCCCTCGACAGCCACGCGGCCATCCTTGGCGTCGATTCCCACAGCGATCTTGCCCGGAAAGCGCGCACACGCGGCCTTCACGAGCGAGGGATTGCGCACAGCCGCAGTTCCGAGGATGACGCGGGAAACGCCGCGGCCAAGCCAGAGCGAAATGGCCTCGAGCGTGCGAATGCCGCCACCGAGCTGCACGGGAATGGACACGGACGAGAGGATAGCCGAAACCGCGTCCGCGTTGACGGAACGGCCCTCGAAAGCGCCGTTCAGATCGACCACGTGGAGAGCCTTGAACCCCTGCTCAGCGAATTGGCGCGCCTGATCGGCCGGGCTCGCGTTGAACACCGTCGCCTGATCCATGAGGCCTTGCCGCAGGCGAACGCATTGACCATCCTTCAGGTCGATAGCCGGGTGGAGGATCATCGTTTTATCCCAAGGTGATCGCGGGAGGCTTCGCCAACCGTAGTCCGAGCCGCGGTTTGCCGCAAGGTGTGACCTCGTCTCAGTCTGGCGGATTGATCGCATTTTTGGTTAGGGTTATCCGAATTTGCGCCAGAAAACCACCATGACAATCCCCGCATTGAGGCACGAGATCGCGATCCTCGCGTGGGCGGGGTTGAGCATGCGGCCGGAAATGCTGGCGAGATAGCCGCCGATCGTCGATGAGATCAGAAGCACGCCCATCTGCTTCCAATAGATGAGCCCGCTGAAAAGAAAAAGAAGCGAGGCCGTGGCGTTCATCGAGGCATTCAACAAGTTGCGCGTCGCTTGCATCGTATTGATTGGCGCCGTCGTCAGAACGCTCCAGGCCGCCAGCATCATCACACCGACCGCGCCGCCAAAATAGCCGCCGTAAATGCCCAGAACAAATTGAACCGTCGGCAACGTGCCGGGATGAATGGTCATCCTTTTTCGCAGTTCTTCGCCGAGCCTACGGCCAAAGGCAAAGACCAGCACGCCGAACAGAAGGAGGAACGGAAACATCTTATCGAAAACGCTCTGTGGGGTATACAGGAGCAGCACAGCGCCGATAGCGCCGCCGATAACGCTGACGATCGCCATTGTTGACAGCTTGACATCTTCGAACCCCACAAAATCGTGGCGATAGGCAAAAGCCGACGCGAGCGCGCTCGGCACGAGAGCAACCGTGTTCGTGGCGTTGGCGTCGAGGGACGGCACACCAAGCGCGACCAGAGCTGGGAGGGTGACAAAGGAGCCGCCGCCAGCCACGGCATTCATGGAGCCGCCGAGGATCCCGGCGGCGGCAATGAGGAGAAGATCATTCATGCCACCGCCTCGGTAGGCTTCGATTTGGAGCGCGCAATTTTC
>JBAVVQ010000139.1:0-12661 GCA_049697375.1 Rhodomicrobium sp. | reverse complement strand
CCAGCTTCCTCATGAGGAAATCCAATGACTTTAGGAAGAATACTCACCCTCGCGGCGGCGACCGCGCTGCTTGCGGCGCCGACGCTTGCGCCGAATACCGCGGAGGCCAAGTCGAAAGCATACAAAGAATATGCGGGCCAAAGATACGCCCGCGGAGGTAATTGCCCGCTTCGCCAGACCGTAAACGGCGATATCGTTGACTGCCATGGTTGGCGGCTCAGGTCCAACGCCACCGGCTGGGATAATACTTGCTTCAACCTCGACTATCTTCCGTCCATGTATGCTTGCAGCCCAAGGGGCGGCGGCCGTTAAGCGAAGGGCCAAGCAGGGGAGTGAAACTCTGCCATCCATCACATCGTCTTCTTTACGCCAACGCTGAGCAGCTATCGGTGCATCGACCGCGCCGTAAAGCCTATATCGCCGTAACCGGCTGTCGCACTGCGATTGAAACTTCGTCAGCAATCCAGCTTGCAAAAACGGGAGGCGGCTATTCTAGGCGGTATCGCCGAGCAGGCTTCCCCGCATCTGTCAATCATGTTAGGAGGCAAAAACTCCGGGCGCGAAGCAACAGGATCAGAATGACAGTTGAATTGGCTCTGAGCGGATTAGGCTTGGCGGCCTGGCTCTATCTGCTCCTTGCAAGAGGCGGCTTCTGGCGCGCCAATATCCGCGAGGAGGAGAGCTTGCCGTCTGCTCCCGCGGAATGGCCTTCGGTCGTCGGAGTCGTACCCGCGCGCAATGAAGCCGATGTCATCGCGAAAAGCCTCTCAAGCCTCCTCAACCAGGACTGCACAAATTCCTTAAAGGTCATTCTTATTGACGATCAAAGCGACGACGGCACCGCCGATGCCGCCCGCGCCGCCGCGGAAGCGGCCAGCGCGAGCGATCGCTTGACGATTTTGCGAGGGAAGCCGCTGCCGCAAGGATGGACGGGAAAGCTCTGGGCCATGAAACAGGGGGTGGCGCAAGCGTCATCGCTCGCCGAACCGCCCCGCTATCTCCTCCTTACCGACGCCGATATCGCCTATGAGCCGGGCGTGATCCGCCGCCTCGTGGCGCGGGCCGAAGCAGGCTCCCTCGTGCTGACCTCGCTAATGGTGAAACTTCGGTGTGAGAGCCTTGCCGAGCGCGCTCTCATTCCTGCCTTCGTCTTCTTCTTCCAGATGCTCTACCCCTTCGCCTGGACGAACAGGCGCAAAAGCACGATGGCAGCCGCCGCGGGGGGCTGTATGCTCGTGAGGCGTGATGCGCTTGAAGCAGCAGGCGGGATCGAGGCGATCCGCTCGTCCCTCATCGACGATTGCGCTCTCGGCCGCAGCATGAAAAAGCAGGGTCCAATCTGGCTCGGCTTGACAGACAGCGTGCACAGCCTGCGGCCGTACCCTGGGCTGGGAGATATCCGGCGCATGGTTTCGCGGTCAGCTTACGACCAGCTCAACTACTCGCCTCTCCTGCTGGCGGGTGCCGTCTTCGGGATGCTCATCACCTATATGCTTCCGCCCCTCTTCGCGATCTTTGCAACCGGCCTTGCGCAAGTCATCGGCGCCGCAACCTGGGGCCTGATGACCTTCGCCTTTCTCCCGATCGTCCGCTTTTACCGGCTGTCGCCACTCTGGGCTCCGGCGCTTCCTGTCATCGGGGCGAGTTATATGGTATTCACGCTTGATTCGGCAGTGCAGCATTGGCGTGGCAGAGGCGGCCTTTGGAAAGGGCGCGTGCAGGCGCGCCGGGCGGAGGCATTATGACGGCGGCCCCGGTTTGGGAGGCAGGTGAGAAGACGCATCGCGACGAGAATTTCCCCGTCGCTTCGCACCTCGTTTCCAAACGGCATCGCCCGGTGATCCTGGCTTTCTACCGATTTGCGCGCGCCGCCGACGATGTCGCGGATCATCCAGAGCTTTCCGAAAGCGAGAAGATCCGTAAGCTGGATCAGTTCGAGGACTCCCTTCTCGGGAAAAACGACGACATCGCGGATGCGCTTCCGCTGCGCGCGGTGATTGCCGAACGCGGGCTTTCCCCAAAGCATGGCCAGGATTTGCTCGTGGCATTCCGCATGGATGCGACAAAGCGCCGTTATGCCGACTGGGACGATCTCATCAATTACTGCGCCTACTCCGCGATGCCCGTCGGCCGCTTTGTGCTCGATGTCCATGGCGAGAGCCGCGCGACCTGGCCCGCAAACGACGCGCTCTGCGCCGCGCTGCAAATCATCAATCATCTTCAGGATTGCGGGGCCGACTATCGCCGTCTCGACCGCGTTTACATCCCGCTCGACAGGCTTGCAGCAAGGAACATTCCCGTCGAAGCCCTTGCGGCTCCGAAGGCATCGCCCGAGTTACTGAAAACGATCCGCGAGCTAGCCGCAAGAACAGAAGAACTCCTCGGCGCCGCCGATCTGTCGCGGGGCATACGGGATCTGCGCTTGAGCCTGGAAGTGACCGCCATCGAGCGACTGGCGCGCAAACTTGTGCAAATGTTGCTGGAGCGGGATCCTTTAAACCAGCCCGTGCATTTAACTAAGTTGGGTTTCGCATACAACTTGATCGCAGCAGCCAGCCTCGCCCTTGGGCGGCGTTTTTTCGCGCCGGGTAGAGCGCCAGCTTCCGTTACGGGGGATCGATGACCAGCCAAGCCCTTGACGTGGAAATAGAGGAAGGAAAGGCGTCGCGGCGCGCGCTCGGCAGCTCCTTTTACGCAGCCATGCGCATCATGCCTCTGGGCCAGCGCGAGGCGATGTTCGAAATCTACTCGTTCTGTCGCGCGGTCGACGACATCGCCGACGATCAGGGCCCCGCTGAGCCGCGCCTTGAAGCGCTCGACCGCTGGCGAAAGGACATTGACGCGGTTTATCGCGGCGAAAAGCGTCCCGGCCTTGGCGGCCTCGCCGTAGCCGTCCGCGATTTTGGGCTCGATCGCGATGATTTCCGCGCCATCATAGACGGCATGGAAATGGATGTTCGCGAAGACATCCAGGCCCCCGATTTCGTCACCTTGGATCTCTATTGCGACCGCGTGGCGAGCGCCGTGGGGCGCCTGTCGGTTCGCATCTTCCGCATGCCGAGGGAAGAAGGCCAGCGGCTTGCCGAGCATCTTGGCCGGGCCTTGCAGCTCACAAATATCCTTCGGGACCTCGACGAGGATGCGGCTATCAATCGTTTGTATCTGCCGCAAGAGTTTTTGAGAGACGCGGGCGTCGCGAGCACCGAGCCGGAGATTGCCCTGGCCGACCCCGCATTGCCGGAAGTCTGCGAACGCATCGTGGCGCTGGCGCGCTGGCGTTTCTCAGAAGCGGACAAGATCATGGACGCGCATCCCCGCCGGATGGTGCGGACGCCCCGCGTCATGTCCGAAGCCTATAAAAGCATCCTCGCAGGCTTAGTCGCTCGCGGCTGGGCCCCGCCCCGCGAACCGGTCCGGCTAAGCAAGTCCCGGATTGCCATGATCGTCCTGCGTCACTTCATAATCTAGCGATGAATCTCGACATCCCCGAGCCGTCTTCGCGCGAAAAAGGCGCCACTGCGAGCATGCAGCAGCGTTCTCCTTCCAGGGAGAGTAACGCGCCAGTTACGCACATCATTGGCGCGGGGCTGGCGGGGCTGGCGGCTGCGGTGCGACTCGCTGAGCAGGGGCGCCCGGTTGCGGTCTACGAAGCGGCAGGACAGGCGGGGGGGCGCTGCCGCTCCTATTTTGATGCCGGCTTCGGGGCCGTTATCGACAATGGCAATCACCTGCTTTTGTCTGGCAATGAGGCGGCGATCCGGTATCTGACCCTCGTCGGCGGAGCTGACAGACTACGCGGTCCGCCGAGGGCGGAGTTCGATTTTGCTGACCTTAAGACCGGGGAGCGTTGGACGCTCCAGATCAATGAAGGCCGCTGGCCGTCCTGGCTTTTTGATCGCGGCCGGCGCGTGCCGGCGACGAAGCCGCTCGATTATCTGGCCGCCGCGCCGCTCATGTGGGCAGGGCGCCGGAGAACGATCACCGACATCATCGCCGGCGAAGGCCCTCTTTACGAGCGCCTTTGGCAGCCCTTGATGCTCGCCGCCCTCAATACCGACCCGCACGAAGGCTCCGCCAGACTTGCCGCGGCGATTATGCGAAACACACTCGCAAAAGGTGGCGCGGCTTGCAGGCCGCTTATCGCCGAGGGACTTTCGGCTGCCTTCATCGAGCCTGCGCTGGCCTATCTCGGAGAGCGTTACGGAACAATTTCGTTCGGGAAGCGCCTTCGCGAGATCGAGTTTGCCTCTGGCCGCGTCCGCAGCCTCAAGTTCAATGATAGCGAGATTTCAATTCGCGAGGGCGAAGCCATTATCCTGGCCGTTCCGCCCTGGGTTGCGCAAACCCTTGTGCCCGGCTTGAGGGTCCCGACCGAGTTCCGCGCCATATTAAATGCGCATTACAGTGTTGCGCCTCCGCCGCAATTTCCGCCGATCCTTGGCCTCATTCACGGCACAGTCGAATGGATCTTTTCATTTCCTGGGCGTTTGTCTATCACCATCAGTGGGGCTGATCGCTTGATCGATCGCCCCCGCGAAGAACTCGCCGCTGATTTATGGCGGGATGTCGCGGCTGTAACGGGGCTTCCGGCGGAGCTTCCTCCTTGGCAGATCGTTAAGGAGAAGCGGGCGACATTCGCTGCGAGTCCCGATCAGGATGTTTTGCGACCAGAACCAATAACAGGTTGGCGCAACCTTTTTCTCGCGGGCGACTGGGTCCAGACGGGCCTTCCCGCAACGATCGAAGGGGCGATCCGTTCCGGCGAGCGGGCTGCCCGGCTGGCTATGAGGGAATAGGCGACTATGACTGAAATGAGCGAACGCGCTGTACGTGAGGATGACAATTACGAGGCCGAGCGTTTCGAGGTCAGTCAGTCAGCCGAAGTCGAACAAGCAAACGACCAGCTGGAAGATCGCATCCGCGCGGCGTCCGCAGCTCTTCGCCGGCATCAGCAAGAGGACGGACACTGGTGCTTCGAGTTCGAAGCCGATGCGACGATCCCGGCGGAATATATTCTTCTCACGCATTATCTGGGCGAGGAGCCCAATCTCGAACGCGAGGCGAAAATCGGCGTCTATCTTCGCCGCATTCAGGGCAAGCATGGCGGCTGGCCCCTCTTTCACGAAGGCGCGTTCGACATGAGCGCCAGCGTAAAAGCCTACTTCGCGCTGAAAATGATTGGCGACGACGTCAACGCTCCGCACATGCTACGCGCCCGCCAAGCGATCCTGTCGCGCGGCGGCGCAGAAATGAGCAACGTGTTCACGCGCATTCTGCTCGCGCTTTACGGTGTGGTGCCATGGCGGGCAGCTCCGGTCATGCCGGTCGAGATCATGCTGCTGCCGAAATGGTTTCCGTTCCACATGACGAAAGTGTCCTACTGGGCGCGGACCGTCATGATCCCGCTTTACGTGCTGGCCGCATTCAAGCCTGTGGCGCGGAACAAGCGCGGCGTCACCGTGGACGAGTTGTTCCTGACGCCGCCGAAGGCTGTGGGCATGCGGCCGAGGGCGCAGCATCAGGACAGATCCTGGTTTTGGGCTTTCGCGGCCATCGACAAAGTGCTGCGGGTGGTTGAACCGCTGTTTCCAGCGCGCACGCGCCGCATCGCCATTGAGAAGGCCGTCGCCTTCGTGAAAGAGCGTCTGAACGGGGAAGACGGTCTTGGCGCGATTTTCCCGGCCATGGCCAATAGCGTCATGATGTTCGACGCGTTGGGAATCCCCGAGAGCGACCCCGACCGCACGATCGCCCGCTATTCCGTCGATAAGCTCCTCCTCGAAACCGACAATGAGATTTACTGCCAGCCCTGCGTGTCGCCGGTCTGGGATACGGGGCTCGCCGCCCACAGCCTTCTCGAAGCCGGAGGCGAGGCTGAACGTGAAAGCGTCATCAAGGGGCTCGAATGGCTGAAGCCAAGACAGGTGCTTGATGTGAAAGGGGATTGGGCGGCCCAGCGTCCAGATGTCAGGCCGGGGGGCTGGGCGTTCCAATACGCCAATCCCTACTATCCCGATCTCGACGATACAGCCGTTGTAGTCATGGCGTTCGATCGGGCAGCCAATCTTCCAGGCAACCGGCAGGACTACGGCGCCGCGATCAGCCGCGGGCGCGAGTGGATTTCCGGTCTGCAGAGCAAGAACGGCGGATGGGCCTCCTTCGACGCCGACAACACGCATATGTATCTGAACAACATTCCGTTCTCAGACCATGGCGCGCTTCTCGATCCGCCGACAGCCGACGTAAGCGCGCGTTGCGTGTCAATGCTCGCGCAGCTCGGAGAGAAGCCCGAAACGAGCCCCATCCTCAAACGTGGCGTCGATTACATTCTAAACGACCAGGAGAAGGATGGAAGCTGGTTCGGCCGTTGGGGCATGAACTACATCTACGGCACATGGTCGGCGCTTTGCGCGCTGAACGCCGCCGGGGTGAGCCATTCCTCGCCTCCCATGCGGCGCGCCGTGGCTTGGCTCATTTCGATCCAAAACGAGGACGGGGGCTGGGGCGAGGAAGGCTCAAGCTACAAGCTCGACTACAAAGGCTATGAAAAGTCTCCAAGCACGCCGTCGCAAACGTCGTGGGCGCTTTTGGGGCTGATGGCGGCAGGTGAGGTCGATCATACCGCTGTAAAAAGGGGTATCGGCTACTTGATGGCGACCCAAGACGCGACCGGCGCCTGGCGTGAAGAGCGGCATAATGCTCCTGGCTTCCCGCGAGTTTTTTATCTTATTTACCACGGTTATGCGAAATATTTCCCGCTTTGGGCGCTTGCGCGCTACCGTAATCTCAAGATAGGCAATCGGTCGCCCGTAATGTTCGGCATGTAGCTTTGTGCTCTGCATGTCACGGTTCGAGGACAACAACTTAACCTTGCGTTAAGCTGGCTTGTTCCCGGACCCAATGTTCTGTATACGCCACCGGAGAGGCAACGATCTTCGTTGCCGCCACATCTGACCGGCGGACGATTCCATGAAAATGCTTTTCGACGACGCTCCAGTCATAGTGGCCGCAGGCATGGCTTTCGAAGCTCGCATCGCGAAAGGCATCGGCGTTCGCGCCGTATATGGGCAAAAACGCGAAGTCTATCTGCAAAAGCTTCACGATTTTGCGCGGGCCGGCGCCAGGGGAATCATCAGCTTCGGCGTGGCCGGTGGTCTTTCACCGTTGCTGAAGCCAGGCGACGTCGTTGTCGCCAGTTCGGTTGTCACCGCCAGAGGAAGCTTTCCTACAGACCCACGCTGGTCGCGGTCGCTGCGAAACGCGCTCACGCGTGCTGTCTCCGGCCCAATCTTTGCTGCGGACGCAACGGTAATGACCGTGCTTGAGAAGGAAGCGCTTTGGAAGGGCACAGGCGCCGCCGCCGTGGACATGGAGTCAGGCGCTGCGGCGGAAGTCGCGAACTATCACAAACTGCCTTTCGCAGTCTTGAGGGTCATCATCGATCCCGCTCATCGCTCCATACCAATCAGCGCAGCTGTCGGGGCCCGCGAAAACGGCACGACTGACGCCTTGGCAGTTATACGCTCGCTGATACAGAGACCGGGTGACCTCGGTGAGATCATTCGCCTTGCGGACGATGCCCGCAAGGCGAACAGATCCCTATTCCGCTGCCGTAACGCGCTCGGTCCGTTCTTCAGTCTTCTTGATCCGCTGGATCTCCCGCTCAACGTGGAGTGAATGCACGTAGGCCGCAGGACGCTGGTTCTCGAGCGGGATCTCGGGAGCCATTGGCCCTTCAGTGCGAATGCCGCGGAGAGCCACTGCCAGCATCTTGAGCGGATTTGAAATAGCTGCGTTCGCGGCAGTCGCCTCGTAGCCGCAATGCGCCATGCAGTTTGCGCACTTCTCGTAGCGGCCTGTGCCGTAGCTGTCCCAGTCCGTCGTTTCCATCAGTTCTGTGAACGACTTGACGTAGCCTTCGCCGATCAGATAGCAAGGCTTCTGCCAGCCAAAGATATTGCGGGTCGGCATGCCCCAAGGCGTGCATGAGAACTGCTGATTGCCCGCAAGAAAGTCCAGAAAAAGGGGCGAATGGGAGAACGTCCAGCGCTTTCCCTTTCCGAGGGCGAAGACTCGGCGGAACAGTTCCTTGGTTTTGCGGCGATTAAGGAAGTGCTCCTGATCGGGCGCACGCTCATAGGCATAGCCTGGTGAGATTGAAACACCAACGTCGAGGTCTTTACAGAAATCGAGGAAGAGGGCCAGCTCCTCGGGCTTATAATCGTCGAAGATCGTCGCGTTGACGTTGACCTTGAAGCCTTTCGCCTTCGCAGCTTTGATTGCTGAGAGCGCCCTGTCGAAAGTGCCTGGCTGGCATACCGACTTGTCGTGATGCTCCCTCAGGCCATCGAGGTGCACAGAAAAGAAAAGGTAGGGCGAAGGCTCGAACAGGTGAAGCTTCTTCTCAAGCAAGAGCGCGTTTGTGCAGAGCGAGACGAAGCGTTTCTGGGCGACAAGCCCCTTAACGATCTCGCCGATCTCCCTGTGGATCAAAGGCTCGCCTCCGGGGATGGCGACCATCGGCGCGCCGCATTCCTCGGCGGCGTCAAGGCATTCCTTCACCGTCAGGCGGCGGTTGAGGATAGGGTCGGGATAGTCGATCTTGCCGCATCCTGCACATGCGAGATTGCATCGGAACAGCGGCTCGAGCATCAGCACCAAAGGATAACGTTTCCGGCCCTTCAGCTTCTGCTTGAGAAGGTAGGCGCCAATCCGTCTTTCCTGAAAAAACGGTAAGACCATAGCGAACTGCTCCAATTTAGAAAAAGCCGCGCGGACGCGCGTTACAGACGGCTTCGGTAGATGAATCCAACGGAACGGGATGCGTTCCCCCGAATGTTAAAAGGCGTGAAGTTCCACCGGGAGACGGAACTCCACATTTTCTTCGACCCCTGGCAGGTTCGTGACATCGACTGGCCCCAGAAGCCGTAAACTTGCAATGACATCCTGAACCATGGCTTCAGGAGCCGAAGCTCCTGCAGTTAAGCCGATAATTTGAGCCCCTCGCACCCACTCCGGCTTGAGCTCACTTCCATCGGCCAGGAGATAGCTCGGAACGCCCGCCTCTTGGCCGATTTCACGCAGCCTATTCGAGTTCGAGCTGTTCTTAGCGCCAACGACAAGGATAACGTCGGCGATTTTCGTTAGTTCTCGGACGGCCATTTGGCGATTCTGCGTCGCGTAGCAGATGTCGTTTGTCTCTGGCCCAACCACATTGGAAAAACGACGCTTGATCGCGTCGATGATACCGCGTGTGTCATCGATGCTGAGCGTCGTCTGGGTCACGTAAGCGACGGGGACATCTACCGGGATCGACAGCGCGGCGACGTCGTCTTCCGTTTGCACCAGATGGACCGGACCTGGGATTTGCCCCATCGTTCCTTCTACTTCTGGGTGTCCCGCATGCCCGACCAGAATCACGGTACGTCCTTGGCTCACATAGCGTTTGCCCTGCAGATGAACCTTGGTCACGAGCGGGCAGGTCGCATCGATGACTGGGAGAGAGCGGCTTTCCGCCGAATTCTCAACTGACTTCGCGACGCCATGTGCGCTGAAAATGGTGACGGCTCCCGACGGTATCTCGTCAATTTCGTCAACGAAACGAGCACCCTTGCCCTTCAAGTCTTCGACAACATGCTTATTGTGGACAATCTCATGGCGGACAAAAACGGGTGCGTCGTATTTCATAAGCGCACGCTCAACGATCGAAATGGCGCGGACGACGCCGGCGCAGAATCCACGAGGTTGAGCCAGCACGACCTGCATGCTACCTGCATCGCGAGCGAGTTTTTGCATTTTGGTCACCCCGTGTAAAAGACGTGGCTATATCTCCACGCAGATTCGCTAGTCGCTTGTCACCCAACAAGCAGCTCCCCTACACCGTTCCTAGAATGGCCGACGTTCCTGATAAGAGATCGCACTTTTTTGCAGCACCTGTCCAGTTAAGAAAAGCAACAACATAGCCAGTTTGCGAATCGCTCTACTATTTTCCTACTGTACCACAATTGTACTCTGGTTGCATTTTTGGACAAAATCACAAACCTCGCAACCTCACGAACCTCACAACCACAACGAGTTTAAAATCTTTTCTCAACGCTTAAGGAGAAAGTGTAAGAGCTGTATAGGAATAAGCTATTTTCATCCCAAAGGCGTTGATGCAGGCTTCTACTATACGCACACTACTGCGGCCGAATACGCTTCTTCGTGTCCAACAAAAAGGGCCGGTCGCCCGGCCCTGTAAAAGCGCCAATAGAGCTGCGCCACTACATCGCGTTCATATGGTTCCAGGTCACGACAACCTTGGCGCCAACTTTGGCGCGACGGTAGAGATCAGCCGCATCTTCGTTATACATGCGGATGCACCCATGGGAAACCTGCTGCCCGATCAGCCAGGGCGCATCTGTTCCGTGGATGCGATACATGGAATCGCCGAGATAGAGCGCGCGCGTGCCAAGCGGATTACGCGGGTCGCCGCCTGCGACATATGCCGGAAGGGTTGGATTCTCGCGGCGCATATCCGACGTTGGCGTCCAGACGGGATTCTCACGCTTCTGGCTGACGTAGCTTACGCCCGACCATCTCGCTTCTTCCTTGGGGATAGCAATGGCATAGCTGATGGCGCTGGCTTTGGAATCGATGTAGTAGAGCCTCCGGTCGCCGAAACTGACGATAATGTCACCGGGATTATAGCCGCCACGGACTTTTACGTGTTGCCGGGGTGCGGCCGTACGGTTGCCCCCTGGGCCAAAAAGGCCGCCAAAAAAGCTATCGAGCAAGTTGGCGTTTGCACTCGGCGTCGCGATTGTCAGAGCGAGGCTGGCAATTGCGATTTGCTTCATAAGGCGTGACATCTAATCCCCTCCAATGTCTCGGCAGTATAAGGTCAAGGGGCAATCCCGGCCCCCTTCACCATTGCGCTCGAAAAGCGCCTTCCCTCGCCGGAAGGTGCTTTGCAGCCACAACTTGCGGTTCGCAGTAAGAATAGCGAAGAGCGGCAATCGCGTCAGCATTAACTTGCCATGGTATCGCCGCTTTCCGGCGCTTATGTTGCTGGGATGACACGATTTTATGACTGATGAATTAAAATGCACACACGCGGGAATACGATATACAACTTTCGCGTGATCTATTTCTTGCGAAACTTGTCGAGACTGACGACTTCGGCCGTCTGACGTTCCTCGCGCGGGTCCGTTTCGCTTTTGAGCGCCGCTGAGGCCGCTATTTCCCGATCGAGCTGACCCTGATTTTGATTTGGAGCCGAAGGGGGCGCGCCAAGCTCTGGCGCAGCCAGAAGGGGTGTTTCGGAACCCGGCTTCTCTTCCGCCGCTGCCTCAGGAGAGCGCAAAGCCAGCGCGAAATGGACACTCGGGTCCTGGAAAATACGAACGGCGCCAAATGGAATTACAAGCCGTTCAGGAATGTTATTGAACGAGAGACGCACCTCGAACCGGTCATCAGTCACCGCCAAGTCCCAGAACTGGTGTTGAAGGACAATCGTCATTTCTTGCGGGTACTGGTCCTTCAAACGCTTCGATAGACCGACACCTGAAGCCTGCGTATCGAAGGTAATGAAAAAGTGATGGTCGCCGGGAACACCACGCTTGAGAACACGCTGCAAAACCGAGCGTACCACGCCGCGTAGCGCGTCTAGGACGAGAGCCTCGTACCGGATAAGATCTTCGGGCATTTCCGCTTCTACGCCTAGGTCATGTAGAAAGTGGCGGCCTTCTGTTGCCCGGCGCCGCCAACCGCGCCCAACAGCAGCTACGCCGTTAGGACTTTAGATTCCCAGTGTCGCGCCGCATTACGCAGCGACAGCAACCGGAGCATAGTTGTCGTTTGCAACTATTAGAATGGCCCGATACGGCGGAACCATGCCGAGCGAAAGACTACCCTTTACACCCTCGTCGATCCTATTTCGCCCCCATCAAAAGCCGCCTGATTGAAGTTTCGTCAGAAAGAGCAGCTTGTGGTGGAGGCGCCGGGTACCGCCCCCGGGTCCGATAGGCTTATTACGATATCCATTTATCGCCATAGCTGGCGAGCCAGCGCCCCTAATATAGTTCGTTTGGCTGCCGTTGGAAAGACGAAGGCGCAGGAATTACGCAGACGAAGCAATGGCGCCACGCCCGGCTCAATGCTCAAGTTCAGGCCTGCGACTTTTGCGGAGACAGAGCGTGAGTCTGTTCAGTCCGTCCGTTTATCCGGCAGATGCGGACGCGCATCCTCGATCTGCTTTTTTTCCTCGCCCGCTGAAATCCGGCCGCTCCCTTGCTCACGCCGTTTAGGCAAGGCAGGCAGACCCCGTCTTCCGCGAAGCCAGCCAGCTAAAACCTCGTTACCCTTGCGGGAGAGCGCATCCGCATCCTGGCGCGCGGCTGCGGCTCCAACGGTTTGGATCAAAAGGTCAGCCCACTTCCCGGGGCGAAATCTGTAAATGCGAAAGGCATCAGCCTGGGCATACATGCTACCTTGTTTGTCGAGCTTAACCCTTACAGTGTCTTCGTCGAGGCCATCCAGATTGCGGTCGAACCTGCTTCTTCTCTCAACGCCAAGCAAGCGCACGAGATTCTGGCCTTCCATGACGGCGAAGATGGCGGCGAGATAGCGCGAGCGCTCAAGCGCGCGGGTCGATTCGAAACTCGGAGCATTCGCCCTGGCC
>JBAVVQ010000138.1:0-1632 GCA_049697375.1 Rhodomicrobium sp. | reverse complement strand
TTTTGAGGTTTTCATGGCCAGTGCTCAGCACGACGATCAAATCGCCCGCTACGCCGATATGATGGCGGCGCTTGGCACGGAGACTCGGCTCAGGATTGTGCGGCTTTTGTTGTCGGCACATCCTTATGGCCTTGTCGTGGGCGAAATCGGCTCGGAGCTTGGCATTCCCGCCTCCACGCTCTCCCATCACCTCGAAAAGCTGAAAAATGAGAACCTCGTCAAGGTGCGCCGCGAAAGCACCTTTCTCCGCTACACGGCGAACACGCAGGCGCTGCAGGAAATTCTCGCCTTCCTGTTCGCCGAATGCTGCACGCGCAACAAGGCCATCAAGGTCGAAGAGATCACCTGCTGCTAGGAGCGAACCATGAGCCATACCGATGTGAAAGACGCCGTCCGCGAGCGCTACGGCGAAGCAGCCCGCCGCGTTAGCGAAGGCCGGTCCTGCTGCGGCGGAAACGGAGCGTTAGCTGGTACGAACCCGATCACGTCGAATCTCTACGATGTTTCCGAGAAGGGCGCTTTGCCTGAAGCCGCCGTGCTCGCATCGCTCGGCTGTGGTAATCCAACCGCGCTCGCGCAATTGCAGCCGGGGGAGACTGTCCTCGACCTCGGCTCAGGCGGCGGCATTGATGTCTTGCTCTCTGCGCGCCGGGTTGGCGCCACGGGCAAGGCCTACGGCCTCGACATGACGGACGAGATGCTGGCGCTTGCCCGCGAAAATCAAGAGAAGGCGGGGGTTGAGAACGTCGAGTTCCTCAAAGGCGAGATCGAGAACATCCCGCTGCCAGACAACTCAGTCGATGTCATCATCTCGAACTGCGTCATCAACCTGTCTGGCGACAAGGACCGGGTGCTCAAGGAAGCGTTTCGGGTGCTCAAACCGGGCGGGCGTTTCGCGGTATCCGACATCGTGACGCGGGGTGAGGTGCCAGAGCAAATCCGCAAGAATGTGCTGGCTTGGGCGGGCTGCATCGCGGGCGCTCTTCAAGACACTGACTACGCAGACAAGCTCGCTAGAGCCGGATTTGAAGGGATCGGCATCGAGCCGACCCGCATCTACAAGGGCGAGGACGCGCGCGAATTCCTGAGCGGCACAGGCGTGAACGTGGACGAGATGGCCGGGCACATCGAGGGCAAGTTCATGAGCGCCTTCGTGCGCGCCACGAAGCCGCAAAGTGCTTCCGTTTGCTGTGCGCCTACCTGCTGTGAATCGTGAGTAAGCCGGAAGCGGGTATCTGTTGTGGGTTAAAAAAAGCGAAGCGGCCGCACAATGAAGCTTTATATGTTCGAACACTGCTCGCTCTGCTTTCGCGTCCGCATGGCCGCGGCGCTGAAAGGCCTGCACCTGCAAGAAATACCCGTCCTCGACGACGACACTGAAACCATGACCAAGCTTGTGGGGAAACGGGTGATCCCGATTCTGGTCAAGAATGACGGCACGCCCATGCTCGAAAGCATGGATATGGTCAGATACATCGAAGGCCAGGGTGAACCTCTGTTCGCGGGTCCGGAGCGTCGCGAGGTCGCCGCGTGGGCTGAGGCGGTGATCCACCGGACCGCGCCCTTGACCATGCCGCGCTATCCCTTGCTGGGATTGCCAGAATTCGGCACCTTGGCCGCGCTCAGTAACTA
>JBAVVQ010000137.1:0-21371 GCA_049697375.1 Rhodomicrobium sp. | reverse complement strand
GCTGCTCCTGGGCGATCCAGATAGGGCGCAGGGCCGGTCCAGAATGACAACCCTACGCCTTGCCCAGGGAACGCGCAAAGGGCAGATCACGGACGCGTTCGCCGGTGAGTTTCGCCCATGCGTTTGCAACGGCTGGGGCGATGGGCTGCACGCCCGGTTCGCCGACCCCGCTTGGCTTTTCGGATGACGGCATGATGTGAATTTCAACCTTCGGCATTTCGTTGATGCGAAGCTGCCGGTAGTCATGGAAGTTCGACTGGACGACGCGGCCGTCTTCGAGGTCGATCGCGTCGAAGAGCGCAGCAGACAGGCCGAAGCCAAGCCCCCCATCCATCTGCGCGCGGATGACATCCGGGTTGATGGGCTGCCCGCAATCCACCGCCGTCACGGCGCGCTCCACTCTCGGCAGCCCCTCCTCGCCGATGGAGACCTCCACAACATGCGCAACGACGCTACCGAAGGATTCGTGCACGGCCACGCCACGGGCCTTGCCCTTCGGCAGGGGCGTCCCCCATCCGGCTTTTTCAGCCGCCAGGTTCAAGACTCCAAGATGGCGAGGCTTGGCGGTTAGCATTTTCCGACGGAAGGCGACCTCATCCTGCCCGGCAGCGGCGGCAAGCTCATCGATGAAGGTCTCGACCGCAAAAGCCGTATGCGTATGGCCGACCGAGCGCCACCACAGCGTGGGCACGCCAACTTTCACATTGTGGACCGAAACCTTGAGATTCGGGACGGCATAGGCGAGATTGCTGACGCCTTCGACCATTGTGGCGTCGACGCCGTCCTTCACCATCATCTTCTCGAGCGGGGAGCCTATAATGAAGGATTGGCCCGCGATCACGTGCTCCCAGGCCAGGACGCCGCCCGCGCCGTCGATGCCCGCCAGCACGCGATGCGCGAAAATGGGCCGGTAACGACCGCCGCGAATGTCGTCCTCGCGGCTCCACATCACCTTGATCGGGCCCTGGTGCTTCGCCCCCTCCATGATATGCGCCGCCTCGGTCGCCATGTCGGCTGCCGGCGTTGCGCGCCGTCCGAAACTTCCGCCCGCCAGTAACGTTTTGATCTCGACCTGCTCCGGCTTGAGCCCCAGCACGGAAGCGGCCATGGCTTGATCCAGCGTTTGCGTCTGGCAGCCATAGATCAGCTCAACCCCGGCCTTGGTGCGGCGAATGACGCAGTCGTTCGGCTCCATGGGCGCGTGCGCGAGATAGGGGAATGTGTAGGTCGCTTCGATCAGCTTCGCCGCGTTCGGGAGCGTGGCGGCGGCATCGCCTTGGTTGGCGGCGATGGCGCCGTGGCTCTTCACCAGAGTCTTGCACTCATCGAGGAGCTGCGCCGAGGAGCGGCCTTCGGCGCCGGTCTCGTCCCACTCCACTTTGAGGGCCTCGACGCCCTTCTTGGCCCGCCAAAAACCCTTCGCGAGCACCGCGACGCCTGTGGGGATGGCAAAAACTTCCACCACGCCGCTCACGGCCAGCGCTGGCGCCGGGTCGAAGGACTTCACCTTCGCCCCGAAGCGCGCCGGACGCGCGACCACGCAGGTGAGCATGTCCGGAAGCTTGACATCTATTGTGTAGACGGCCGTCCCGTTGGTTTTCGGCTTGGCGTCGACGCGCGCAAAATCCTTGCCGATATAGCGCCACTGGCTCGGATCTTTCGGTTTCACATCTTGCGGCGCGGGGATTGCCTGGGCGGTTTCGATAAGTTCCCCGAACTGAGCGTTCTTGCCAGAGGCATGCTTTACGACGCCATTGTCGATGGTGATTTCACTCGCAGGCACAGTCCACTGTTTCGCCGCCGCCGCGACGAGCCGGGCGCGGGCTTCCGCCCCGGCCTGCCGGAGTTGCATCCAGGAATTGGCCATTGCGGAAGAGCCGCCGGTGCCCTGGGCGCCCCATTGCAGGTTCGCGTATTTCGTCACGTCGGCGGGGGCGTGCTCGACCTTGATCTGGTCGCGATGGGCGTCAAGCTCGTCCGCAATGATGGTCGCGAAACCTGTGAACGGCCCCTGGCCGAATTCGATGTGCTTGCAAAGGATCGTGACGGAGTTGTCGGGCGCGATACGGATGAACGCGTTCGCGGCGAACTCGCCCCGGCTCGCGCCTTCCGCGGCGAAAGCCTGCCCGGCAAATCCGCGCGGGTCGAAGCGGAAGCCGATCAGGAGATCTGCGCCGGCAATCGCCGCGCCTTTGAGGAAGCCACGCCGGCCGGTTGGTTTTTCCATCAGCGTCATGCTCAGCCCTCCATGCGCCGGGCCGCGTCATGGATCGCGGCGCGAATGCGGTTGTAGGTGGCGCAGCGGCAGATGTTGCCGCTCATCGCGGCGTCGATGTCTTGATCGGTCGGCTTGTGGTTTTCTGCAAGCAGCGCGGTGGCCGACATGATCTGCCCCGACTGGCAATAGCCGCATTGGGGAACGTCCGCTGCGTTCCAGGCCCCCTGGATAGCCTCGGCGGCCTTCCCGGAAAGCCCTTCGATCGTGGTGATCTCTTTTCCCTCTATCGCCGAGACGGGCGTCACGCAGGATCGTGTCGGAGCGCCGTCCAGATAGACAGTGCAGGCGCCGCATTGCGCGATGCCGCAGCCATATTTGGTCCCCGTCAACCCAAGTTCGTCGCGAAGGACCCACAGGAGCGGGGTGTCGTCATCCACGGCCACGAGGCGCTTTTGACCGTTGACCGTCAGCGTTACTGGCATCCTGCATTCTCCGGCGCAATTTCGATGGATCTAATCCCATAAGGCTCGCGGGAAGCAAATGACAGAGCGATAACCTTAGCTTGAACGCTGTCATGGCTCCGCTTTGACTTTCGCCACGCTGAGCAGTTTGCGGCCGCCCCCCTTTGTGGCTGAGCCGAAAACTTTTTTTAATTGTGTGAATAACTTCGGCGGTTTCACGTTATTGCATAAGCTGGACGCGCTGCTTTCCAGCATCACCCCGATTTTACCTCATGTGGATAAAGCGAGCGCGCCGATGTTGGGCTTGCGCGCATAGCCTATTTACCATTTAATGCGCTCAGTTCGATGCGATGAAATTTGACGGGTTCTTCAAGCCGCGAATGCGGACGGGGCTTGAAACTGGGGCGAACAGTCCCGTCAGGTTCGGGTTAAGTCCATCAAACTAAAGAAGAATTGCCGGTTTGATCGGTAAGGCGTGCAGGAAGCCTTGCAGAGCGGCAATGAATTTAAATACACTATCGTCTCCCATTTTGAGGGGTCATGTTGGCAGACGATGGTCCGAGCGGGGTATAAAAATATGATTCCGGGGTCCGCGGAGGTCTGCCTGTCCGCGTTGTTCGTTGATTTCGACAACGTGTACCTGTCCTTGCGCCGTAAAAGCGAAGATGCAGCGGGGCGGTTTGCGCGAAATCCCGCCGAATGGATGAGCCGGATCGCGACCGGTGGACTCGTACGGTTCAAGACACATCAGGATTACGTCCGCCGCCGCTTCGCAGTCGCGCGGTGTTACGGTAATCCCGGCCGCGTCCTCGTTAGCCGTGGCGGCCCGCACGACCCGCATGCTTTCGCAACAGTGCGCACGAATTTTATGATCGCTGGGCTTGAGGTTGTCGACTGCCAGCCTCTGTCTTCTCAGTTCAAGAACGGCACCGACATCAAGATCGCCTGCGATATTCGTGATTTCCTTGAGCACCCGACCCGGTTCGGCGAGTTCATCATCCTTTCGGGCGACGCCGATTTCACGCCGGTGCTTCATCACTTGCGTTCCCATGACCGGCGGACTGTAGTCTACGCCAACGAGAGCACAGCGGACATCTACAAAGCTTTCAGCGATGGCTGGATCGAGGAGCGGGACATGATCTCGTTTCTTCTCGATGAAACCGTTCCTCTCATGCTTCCTCACGAGAGGTCCGCGCCCCCGCGCGCCGAGCTCGGTTATGATGGGCCGCGCACCTACAGCCAGAGTGTCGCCGCTCAGCCAGCCCTTCCGGCTCTGCCTCCACAATCCGCGCCAGCGCCGGTCCCAGCCGACTTCACTCCCGCTCCCGGATTCGGCGTTCCGCAGGAGTCCGCAAAAAGGCGGCTGCCTCCAGGCCACGCGAACTCCGCTGTTCAATCGCTCATCGAAGATTTCCAAGCGATTGGAGCCGAGATTCTCAACCTTGTCATCGAGGTTGTTCGCTCTTCAGAAAAGCCGGTTCCGATCGCTTATCTGGCTGACCGCGCTCAGAAGATCCTGGGACATGCGAAAACGCTTGGCACAAACTGGGGAGGGTCCGGCGGCTTCCTGAACTTTCTGAACGCCACGCTTCCGGACGACATCCGTCTCACGGACAAGCCTCCTCACTTTGTCTACGATCCCAAGCGCCATCGGCTCGAAGAGCGAACCGAAATACCGGCCGTCCAGGCCATTCCGCAGAAGCTCAATCGCCAGCCTCCTCCTCAGCCAGAGTCGAATTCGTCAAAACTCGCCGAGCTGCAGAACTCGATCACCAGAATTTATGACGCGTGCAAAGCGCCGCCGCTCCCGCCGAGCGAATATCAGCTTCTGTTCACGCTCATTGCGACCGAAGTCCATGAACGAGGCTTTGCGCCGGTGAAGACAGCCCAGGCTGTCGTTGCGCGGGCCAACCAGGAAGGCCTGCGGGTCGCCATGAAGGATGTTTCCTTCGTGCTCGACGCCATCGATGAAATCGATCCCTGGCTGGAGCATACAAGGTCGCCAGCGGCGGTTGCGCGAGCCTATCGCGATTTCGTCCTTGCCAAGTGCCGTCATGCCGGGGTCCAGCTCACGGAAGACGAGTATCAGCTGGTCCAGGTCTGGTTTGGAGCGAGCCAGTGGTCGCCAGCCGCGCAGAGCGCCGTGACCATGAATGGGACGCCGCCGCCTCATGCGGCGAGCACTCCGCAGCGTCCTCAGCTTAGCCGCGAGGCCAGAAGTTACATGGCCGAGCCTGTCTTGTCCGCGCCAGACCCGCGCAACGACATCCCGTTGCCGCCAGATTTCGGCTTCGACCGCGAGCTTGAGGCGGAGCCAACCAAGGGTATCGGCCAGCGCTTCGGCTTCAAGCATTAGACTTGGCGCCCACTAAGCGGAAAGCGCGGCGTAGGAGCGCCCCCGCTCACTATCAGTTAGGGCTCACGCGTCCTCCTCCACAGAGCCGCACCAGCCGGGCAGGTGATCGGCCTCTTTCTTTTTTGCGAGCCCGAAGGCCGCCTCGATCGCCGCAGCATAGTCCTTTTCGACATCCTTCTCGTCGATGCGCCTCCTCAGAAACTCCGCCCAAAGGAATTCACTGAATGGCGTCGTGTCCTTGGCATATCCACCCATGCGGCGCAACGCGCCAGCGAGGCTTCGGTACGGGTCGTCGGTCATGTCTTTGATTTTTTTCGGGATATCGGAGTAGCTGCGCCGTTTCCCATCTTCATCGAATGGATGAACCAAGCCCCGGTTATCCATAAAAATCCAGAACTCATCCTTCTGCAGTCTCTGCAAATTCAACACCACGGTCACCGACACCTGATCCGAGCCTGCGAGCAGCAGCGCCCGGCAGAGGTGATGATGATCGATGACGTAAAGGCGATCTTTTGGCCCCTTCACAACCGGGATCAAATGCTTGCGGACAAGTTTATCCTTCGCCGGCTTCTTCAACCTCTCCGCGTGCTCTTCAATTTCACGGCGTCCGACTGTGATCTGGGTCGGACGCAAGTCGTCGATATCGACAGGATGGGAGACGGGGGCACGGACTGCTTGCATGATCATGACAATGATTCCGACGTGAGCGTTAGCGTTTGATCGATGCGTAGTAAAACCCTGCGAAACTTATCCGGCCTCCCACAGGCTCAACTTTGACCGTGGATCATCATCACTTACGGGTGCCGCCAGCGCAAGCCGGTTGGCAAAGGCCCTCCTACAGATGCGGTTGACGCGCGATCCGGAAAATCGGAAAGAGTCGCCGGCGCCGATAAGGATGAGAAAAGCAGCATGACGAAACTGTGGGCACGAAAGTGGTACGACCCGATGGCCGTTGGGCACTCGATTGCGATGCGGCCCAGATTGTACGCGGCGGCCCTTGTTGGCGCTGCCGCGCTCATGGTGTTGCCGCGAAGCTGGCCTCCCATGATACGAGCTTCAGCCGCGTGGGACTTCGGCGGAGCCACTTATCTCTTCTTCGCATTCCGCCTTGTTCTGACGTGCGGCGCCAGCCGGATTAAAGCCCGCGCCGCGCGCCGCGATGATAGCCGTCTCGTAATTCTAACCCTCATTCTCCTCGCCATCACGGCAAGTTTCGCGGCAATTGCAGGCCTGATTGTCGAGGCGAAACTCCCAACGACGCAACCTCCCGAGAAGCTTTTCCTTGCCGGGCTCGCCATCGTGACGCTTATGATTTCGTGGACCGTGACGCAGGTGGCTTTCGCGCTTCATTATGCGCATGATTACTACAGCCCCGATCCCGGCAGCGATGCGGGCTCAGGCTTGGTCTTCCCGGGATGCGAGGAGCCTGACTATTGGGATTTCCTCTATTTTTCGACATCCATCGGCGCGACGTCCCAAACGTCCGATACATCGATCAAATCCCGCGCTTTGCGGCGGCTTGTCACGCTGCACGCCACTGTCGCTTTTTTCTTCAACACCGCCGTTCTGGCTCTGACCGTGAACATCGCAGCAAGCCTGGCGGGGTAGGGTAGTGAGGCGGCCGGAGCAGAAGATTCGCTGGCTTGGCGCGATCCTTGCTCTTCCGTTGCGATCGGCCCTCTCGGGGCCAACTGTCACTGGCTGAGCGACATCGTGGCGGGCGCCATTGTTGGCGTCGCCACGGGTGTCGTCGCAGCCAAAATTGGCCGCGGCAGCCCCGACACAGTTTAAGGCGTGGGTGTCGGCTGATAGAAATAAAGCAAGATATAGGCGATCGTAATAAGGACGAGGCTGACAGCCAAAATAATGAGCACGCGCCGGCCTCTACGGCCCTGACGAGCCTCTACAGTAGGTTTCTGAATTCGCGGCGCACCCTCCGTGCTGTCGGCTTGTGTCCGTTCCGTATTCCTCGCGTTCGCCATCATCCACCTCCTTTTATGGAGGCAACGTCCCTGGCGCTCGCGCTGTTCCCTTCGCGCTCATGGGCTCCGGGGGTGGTTTGAGTCTCTTGATTATGTTTAAGTTTTTTTAAATTGATCCCAGTCGCGAGATGCCAGCTTTGTCTCCGCTGGGGCATGAAATCAACATTGTTCAAACTCGCGAAAATAAAACAAATTTGAGCTTGACGGGGTAAGTTTCGGCTCCTATTTTGCGCACACTCTGGTGGCAGGTGGTAAGCAGCTTTTGCGCGCTACGGCGCGTGCTTTTTCGCTTAGACACTGCTGCGAAGAAACCGGATACATATATTGGGTTGAAAGAGGCTTCGGTCTCAAACACCTCATTCGTCTCCATTGGACCGGATAGCGGATTTACCGCCGGTCCTTCGCCGTTTTGACTTGGAAGCGTTGATGCCAACGATACAGCAACTGATCCGCAAGCCGCGCGTTGCGCCGGTAAAGCGAAACAAAGTGCCGGCAATGACGGAATGCCCGCAGAAGCGCGGCGTGTGCACGCGCGTCTACACGACGACTCCGAAAAAGCCGAATTCGGCTTTGCGGAAAGTCGCGCGTGTCCGTCTGACGAATGGGTTTGAGGTCACGAGTTACATTCCGGGCGAAGGTCATAATTTGCAGGAGCACTCGGTGGTGCTCATCCGCGGTGGTCGCGTGAAAGACCTTCCGGGTGTTCGCTATCACATCATACGTGGTGTGCTTGATACCCAGGGCGTGGCTAAGCGCAGGCAACGCCGTTCGAAGTATGGCGCGAAACGGCCGAAGTAAGACTGAGGATCGAGAAGCATGTCACGGCGGCATAGAGCTGAGAAGCGCGAAATCATCCCGGACCCGAAATACGGCGACGTGGTTGTGACCAAATTCATGAACAGCCTGATGGAGCAGGGCAAGAAGTCGGTCGCGGAGCATATCGTTTATGGAGCTCTGGGGCGCATTGAGCAGAAAGCCAAACGCGATGGCCTTGAGCTGTTTCATGAGGCGCTGACCAACGTGAAGCCTGCGATAGAGGTGCGCTCGCGCCGCGTCGGCGGCGCGACTTATCAGGTGCCGGTGGAAGTGAGGAACGAACGCCGGCAGGCGCTGGCGATTCGATGGATCATCACAGCGGCGCGCGGCCGGAACGAGAATACGATGGAAGAGCGGCTTTCCGGCGAGTTGCTGGATGCCGCCAATAACCGCGGGACCGCGGTAAAGAAACGCGAAGACACGCACAAGATGGCGGAAGCCAACCGGGCGTTCTCGCATTACCGATGGTAAAGTTTAGGATGGCGAGGGCTTAGCCATGGCGCGTCAAACCCCGATCGAAGATTATCGCAATATCGGCATCATGGCTCACATTGATGCCGGTAAGACCACCACGACTGAGCGCATCCTGTATTACACCGGCAAAAGCCATAAAATTGGCGAGGTGCATGATGGCGCCGCCACTATGGACTGGATGGAGCAGGAGCAGGAACGCGGTATCACGATTACATCCGCTGCGACGACTGCTTACTGGAAAGGCAAGCGCGTCAATATTATCGACACGCCCGGACACGTGGACTTTACAATCGAGGTGGAGCGCAGCCTTCGCGTGCTTGATGGCGCGGTAGCTCTTCTCGATGCAAACCAGGGCGTAGAGCCTCAGACGGAAACCGTCTGGCGGCAGGGCGATAAGTACAATATTCCACGCATGATCTTCGTCAACAAGATGGACAAGATCGGCGCCGATTTCTTTGCTTGTGTCAAATCCGTAATCGATCGCCTTGGCGCGAAGCCGCTCGTCCTGCAGCTTCCCATTGGCGTCGAAAATACTTTCAAGGGTATCGTCGACCTAGTTCGTATGAAGGGCGTAGTCTGGGGCGAGGATACGCTCGGCGCAAGCTTCCGCGATATCGATATCCCCGCCGATCTCGTCGACGAGGCAAAGAAATATCACGACCATCTCGTCGAGATGGCTGTCGAACTCGATGACGACGCGCTTCATGCCTATCTTGAAGGACATCATCCGGATGAGGCGACATTGAAGCGCCTGATTCGGAAGGGCACGATCAACAGCACCTTTTATCCTATCTTCTGCGGCTCAGCCTTCAAGAATAAGGGTGTGCAGCCGCTGCTCGACGGCGTGCTCGATTACCTCCCATCACCGGTCGATATTCCACCGATCAAAGCGATCAATGTAAAAACGGGCGAAGATACGGTTCGCAAGTCATCCGACAGCGAGCCGCTTGCGATGCTCGCCTTCAAGATCATGAACGACCCGTTTGTAGGCTCACTCACCTTCTGCCGGGTTTATTCGGGCAAGGTCGAGACGGGTATGCAGCTCATCAATACCGTGAAGGATAAGAAAGAGCGCATTGGCCGTATGCTTTTGATGCACGCCAACAGCCGCGAGGACATCAAAGAGGCTTATGCTGGCGATATCGTTGCTATTGCTTCTTTGAAGGATGTGATTACGGGCGATACGCTGTCCGATCCCAACAAGCCGGTCATTCTGGAGCGCATGGAGTTCCCGAGCCCGGTTATCGAGGTCGCGGTTGAGCCCAAGACGAAGGCCGACCAGGAGAAGATGGGCATGGCGCTCAACCGCCTTGCGCAGGAAGACCCGTCGTTCCGGGTTTCTACCGATCCCGAGAGCGGTCAGACGATCATTAAGGGCATGGGTGAGCTTCACCTCGAAATCATCGTGGACCGCATGAAGCGCGAGTTCAAGGTGGAGGCTAATGTCGGCGCGCCCCAGGTGGCCTATCGCGAGACGATCACGCGCCGCTATGAAGTGGACTACACGCATAAGAAGCAGACCGGCGGTTCAGGTCAGTTTGCCCGTGTGAAGCTTGTGATCGAACCGCAAGAACAAGGCGCTGGCTTCGAGTTCGAATCGAAGATTGTCGGCGGCTCTGTCCCCAGGGAGTATATTCCGGGCGTCGAAAAGGGTGTTCGCAGCGTGCTTGACAACGGCGTGCTCGCGGGATTCCCTATGCTCGACCTCAAGGTCTCCTTGATCGACGGCGCCTATCACGAGGTTGACTCGAGCGCGCTCGCATTTGAAATCGCGTCGCGAGCCGCATTCCGGGAAGCGGCGCATAAGGCTGGTCCCAAGCTCCTTGAGCCGATCATGAAAGTTGAGGTGGTGTCGCCCGAGGATTACGTGGGCGGCGTCATCGGCGATCTGACGAGCCGCCGGGGCCAGATCCTCGGACAGGAAATGCGCGGCAACGCCACCGTCATTAATGCGATGGTGCCGCTCGCGAATATGTTCGGCTATGTGAATACGCTGCGGTCCATGAGCCAGGGCCGCGCCCAGTTTACCATGCAGTTTGACCACTATGCGCAAGTGCCGCAGAACGTGGCCGAAGAGGTTCAATCGAAATTCGCTTGAACAAACTTAAACAAGAGCAAGTAGGAGCCTTTTCCGGGGCTAGGCACTAGACCGGCATGAAAGAGGAAGAACGGAGAGCCAAATGGCCAAGGCAAAATTCGCGCGCACCAAGCCCCATTTAAATATCGGGACCATCGGTCACGTCGACCATGGCAAGACCTCCCTAACGGCTGCGATCACGAAGGTGCTGGCTGCGTCAGGCGGCGCCACCTTCACCGCCTACGATCAGATCGACAAGGCCCCCGAAGAAAAGGCTCGCGGCATCACGATCTCGACCGCCCACGTGGAATACGAGACTCCGAAACGCCACTACGCGCACGTGGACTGCCCCGGCCACGCCGACTACGTCAAGAATATGATCACCGGCGCAGCTCAGATGGACGGCGCAATCCTCGTGGTGTCCGCCGCCGATGGCCCGATGCCGCAGACCCGCGAGCACATTCTTCTCGCTCGCCAAGTCGGTGTGCCCGCGCTCGTCGTCTATATGAACAAGGTCGACCTGCTGGACGATCCGGAGCTTCTCGAACTGGTCGAACTCGAAATTCGCGAGCTTCTGTCCAAGTACGAATTCCCCGGTGACGACATTCCGATTGTTAAAGGGTCGGCAAGGCTGGCGCTGGAAGACGACAAGGGTGATCTCGGCTGGGGATCGATCCACAAGCTTATGGACGAGGTGGACCGCTACATCCCACTTCCCGAGCGTCCTCGCGACCAGCCCTTCCTGATGCCGATCGAAGACGTGTTCTCGATCTCTGGGCGCGGCACCGTGGTCACGGGCCGCATTGAGCGCGGCGTGGTCAAGGTCGGCGAAGAAGTCGAGATCGTCGGCATTAAGCCGACCGTGAAATGCGTGGTGACCGGTGTCGAGATGTTCCGCAAGCTGCTCGATCAGGGTGAGGCTGGCGACAACGTGGGTTGCCTCCTTCGCGGTATTGATCGCGAGGCCGTGGAGCGCGGACAGGTTCTCTGTAAGCCAGGCTCTGTGACGCCGCACACAAGATTTAAGGCTGAAGCCTACATCCTGACGAAGGAAGAGGGCGGCCGGCATACGCCTTTCTTTGGAAACTACCGCCCGCAGTTTTATTTCCGCACGACCGACGTGACGGGTGTGGTTCATCTTCCCGAAGGCACCGAGATGGTGATGCCGGGGGATAATGTGTCCATGGAAGTCGAACTCATCGTGCCGATCGCTATGGAGGAAAAGCTTCGTTTTGCGATCCGTGAAGGCGGCCGTACCGTCGGCGCGGGTGTCGTCGCAAGCATTATTAAGTAGAGACCGGATTGAGGAGCGGGCGTCTCCAGGACTTGAGGAGACGCCTCTTCTTTTGGGAGTGACAGATGGCAGGCCAAACGATTCGCATCCGGCTAAAGGCGTTCGATCACCGCGTGCTCGACACCTCCACGAAGGAGATTGTCAACACCGCGAAGCGGACTGGCGCCGATGTCCGCGGGCCGATCCCGCTCCCGACTCGTATCGAACGCTATACGGTGAACCGCTCGCCTCACATCGATAAGAAGAGCCGTGAGCAGTTCGAGATGCGCACTCACAAGCGTCTGATCGACATCGTCGATCCAACGCCGCAAACGGTGGATGCGCTCATGAAGCTTGATCTGGCGGCGGGTGTCGACGTGGAGATCAAACTGTAGCTGCGGAGCCTTCTCTCGCAGTTGGATTTTGAAGTGAATGGCCGGTTTTCACCCGGCTCTTTGAAGAGATTGGAACTGAGGCGGACCGATGCGATCGGGATTGTTGGCACAGAAGGTTGGCATGATGCGGATCTTCACTGACGCGGGCGAGCATGTGCCTGTGACAGTGCTGAAGGTTGATCAGTGCCAGGTGGTTGCGCACCGGACGCAGGACGCGAACGGTTATACCGCGCTTCAACTCGGGTCGGGCTGGCGCAAAGTTAAGAACGTGACGCGGGCGCAGCGCGGCCATTTCGCGAAAGCTCAGGTGGAGCCGAAGGCGAAGCTCGTCGAATTTCGAGTCTCACCCGAGAATGTCATCGAGGTGGGCGCTGAGCTAACTGCCGATCATTTCGTTCCTGGTCAATTTGTGGATGTGACTGGAACAACTATCGGTAAGGGCTTCAGTGGCGCAATGAAGCGCTGGAATTTTGGCGGCTTGCGTGCGACTCACGGCGTCTCGATCTCGCACAGAAGCCACGGCTCAACCGGTAACCGCCAAGATCCCGGAAAGACGTTCAAAGGCAAGAAAATGGCTGGCCACTACGGGGCGGAGCGCGTCACAACGCAAAACCTGGAGGTGGTTCGCACCGATGCCGACCGCGGGCTGATCCTTGTGCGCGGGGCGGTGCCCGGCGCCAAAGGTGGTTGGGTCATGATTCGTGATGCGGTCAGGCGGCCCCTCCCCAAAGAGGCGCCAAATCCCGGTGCTTTCCGCAAACCCGGCATCAGCAGCGCAAGTGTGGAAGCGGGGGCGAAATGAAAGCGGATGTGATCACTCTTGATGCTTCCTCTGTTGGGAGCATCGAACTCAGCGACGATGTTTTCGCCCTTGAGCCACGCACAGACATCTTGCAGCGCATGGTGCGTTATCAGCTTGCGAAGCGGCAGGCAGGGACACACAAGGCGAAGCAGCGTGGCGAAGTGAACGGGCCGAACAAAAAGATTTACAAGCAAAAGGGCACCGGCCAAGCGCGGCATGGCAATGATAAGCCGCCGCAGTTTCGTGGAGGCGGCCGGGCGTTCGGCCCGGTTCCCCGGAGCCACGCACACGATCTGCCGAAAAAGGTTCGCGCCTTAGCTTTGAAGCATGCGCTCTCTGTCAAGGCTAAGTCGAACGCTATTGTAGTGCTCGATAAGGCCGAGCTTCCGGAGCCGAAAACGGCAAACCTGCGGGGCAAATTCGACGGTTTAGGGCTCATGAACGCGCTCATCATCGATGGCGCCTCGCTCCAGGACAATTTCGCGCTGGCCGCCCGCAACATCCCAAATGTGGATGTGCTGCCGGTTCACGGTATCAATGTTTACGACATCTTGCGCCGGGATAAGCTCGTGCTCACACGGGCAGCCGTTGAGGCGCTTGAGGAACGGTTCAAATGAGGGAAGAAGAACTCTACGACGTGATCCGCGCCCCACTCGTGACGGAAAAGTCTACGATGGTATCGGAAAACAATCAGGTGATGTTCAAGGTCGCCATGAGCGCTACGAAGCCGGACATCAAGGAAGCCGTCGAGCGGCTTTTCAATGTGAAGGTTTTGGCCGTCAATACCCTCATTCGCAAGGGCAAAGTCAGGAAGTTCCGCGGGGTGAAGGGCCAACAGAGCGATTTTAAGAAGGCGATTGTCACGCTCGAGGAAGGGCAAACGATCGACATAACGACGAGGCTGTAAGGCAGACTTTGGTAAGGGCGCATTCGCCATGGCATTGAGAACATATAACCCAATCACGCCGGGCCTTCGCCAGTTGGTGCTGGTCGATCGCTCGCAGCTGTGGAAGGGCAAACCCGTGAAGGCGCTGACCGAGGGTCGTGCAGAGCCTGCCGGTCGAAACGCGCACGGTCACATTACTGCGCGGCGCCGCGGCGGCGGACACAAGCGGACTTATCGTATCGTTGACTTTAAGCGAGGAAAATTCGACGTCTCGGGTACCGTCGAGCGCCTCGAATATGATCCCAACCGCACCGCCTTCATAGCGCTCATCAAGTACGAAGATGGTGAACTTGCCTACATTCTCGCGCCTCAACGGCTAAATGTCGGTGATAAGGTCGTTTCCGGCAAGAAAGTGGACGTCAAGCCGGGCAATGCCATGCCGATGGCGAACATGCCGATCGGCACGATCATTCATAATGTCGAGATCAAGCTTGGCAAAGGCGGCCAAATTGCACGGTCGGCGGGATGCTACGCTCAGTTGGTCGGCCGGGATCAGGGTATGGCGATCCTTCGCCTGAACTCGGGCGAGATGCGTATGGTTCAGGCGGATTGCATGGCGACTGTGGGCGCGGTGTCGAACCCGGATAATTCGAACCAGAATCTCGGCAAGGCCGGGCGGAGCCGCTGGCTCGGTAAACGTCCCAGCGTCCGTGGCGTCGCCATGAACCCGATTGACCATCCGCATGGTGGCGGCGAGGGCCGCACCTCCGGAGGCCGTCATCCCGTAACCCCTTGGGGTAAGGGCACTAAAGGAACCCGCACACGCAAAAACGTTCGCACGGATAAATATATTATCCGCTCGCGTCACGTGAAGAAGAAGTAGAGGCAGCGATGGCACGCTCAGTTTGGAAGGGGCCGTTTGTGGACGGCTACGTGATCGCGAAAGCGGATGCCGCTCGCGAGAAAAAATCTAACGCGCCCATCAAAATCTGGAGCCGGCGCTCGACGATTTTGCCGCAATTTGTCGGGCTGACCTTCGCCGTTCATAACGGTCAGAAGCATATCCCGGTTCTGGTGTCAGAGGATATGGTGGGTCACAAATTCGGCGAATTTGCTCCGACCCGCACCTATTACGGCCATTCCGCCGACAAGAAGGCGAAAAGGAAGTAGCCATGTCGAAACCGAAATTCGAGAGGCGGCTTAAGGACAATGAGGCGCAGGCGGTGGCGAGATCGCTGCGCGTCAGCCCGCAGAAGCTAAACCTCGTTGCGCAGCTCATTCGTGGCAAGAAAGTTGATAAGGCTCTCGCAGACTTGACCTTTTCGAGGAAGCGCATCGCCAAGGACGTGAAGAAAACGCTCCAGTCAGCAATCGCGAATGCGGAAAATAACCATAGCCTCGACGTGGATCAACTCATCGTCGCGGAAGCCTACGTTGGCAAAAATCTCGTGATGAAACGCTTTCATACCCGAGCGCGCGGGCGCATGGGGAAAATCCTTAAGCTGTTTTCGCAACTCACGGTGGTTGTCAGAGAAGTTCAGGAGCAGGCCTAATGGGGCAGAAAGTAAACCCAATCGGGCTTCGGCTCGGGATCAACCGGACTTGGGATAGCCGCTGGTACGCCGATAAGAGCGAATACGGCAAGCTGATCCACGAAGACTTCCGGATGCGTGACTTTATCCTGAAACAGCGCCGCCAGGCGGGTATTTCGAAAGTCGTGATCGAGCGCCCTCACAAGAAATGCCGCGTTACTGTGCACACGGCCAGGCCGGGCATCCTCATCGGAAAGAAGGGCGCCGACATCGAGAAATTGCGGACGCGACTCGCGAAGTTCACGTCGTCGGAAGTGTATCTGAACATCGTCGAAGTACGAAAGCCAGAACTCGACGCTACGCTTGCCGCTGAGGGCATTGCACAGCAGCTGGAACGGCGCGTGGCGTTCCGCCGGGCCATGAAGCGGGCGACCCAGGCCGCCCTCCGGCTCGGAGCCCAGGGCGTTCGCATCTATGTTTCGGGCCGTCTTGGCGGCGCTGAGATCGCGCGCATGGAATGGTATTTGGATGGCCGCGTGCCGTTGCACACGCTGCGGGCGAACATTGATTACGGCACGGCCGTGTCAGAGACAGCTTATGGAGTGATCGGCGTCAAGGTGTGGATCTTCAAGGGGGAAATTCTTGAGCATGATCCCATGGCTCAAGAGCGGCTCTCGCTGGAGAACCAGGAAGGTGGCGGTCCTGGGGGGCGCCCGGATTCGCGCCCCGCGCGGCGAGACCGCGATAGGGACCGTGATCGCGGCGGTCGGGATCGTGAACGCGAAAGAGAAAAGGCGTAGCGGCTTCTGCGACGACGAGCGGCTAAGGGATAGGTAGGCGATGCTGCAACCGAAGAAGACAAAATTCAGGAAGGCCTTCAAGGGCCGGATGAATGGCAATGCCAAAGGCGGCACGGCGCTTAACTTTGGCAGTTTCGGCCTCAAGGCTTTGGAACCGGAGCGTGTGACTGCGCGTCAAATCGAGGCGGCCCGCCGGGCCATCACTCGTCAGATGAAGCGCGCTGGCCGCGTTTGGATACGGGTTTTCCCGGATTTGCCCGTATCCAAGAAGCCCACCGAAGTTCGCATGGGCAAGGGCAAGGGATCGCCGGAATTTTGGGCTGCACGCGTGAAGCCAGGCAAGATCATGTTCGAAATCGATGGCGTTGGGGAGGAGACGGCGCGAGAGGCGCTTCGGCTCGGAGCTGCGAAGCTTCCTATTCGGACGCGCGTCGTGACTCGCCTCGGCGAACTGGCAACGGCTAAGGACTAGCGAGACGGTCATGAATATCGAAGATGTTCGTAATTTTACGCTCGACCAACTCGAAGACGAGCTCATTAAGCTGAAGCGCGAGCAGTTTAATTTGCGGTTTCAAAAGGCAACCTCGCAACTCACGAATACGGCGCGCGTCCGGGAAGTTCGGCGGACGATCGCGCGGATTAAGACCGTCGAACGCGAGAAGCGCGTGGCTGAAGCGCAAAGTTAAGGAAGACGAAAATGCCAAAGCGCGTTTTGCAGGGTGTGGTTGTCTCGGACAAGAATGATAAGACCGTTGTCGTCCAGGTTGAGCGCCGTCTGACGCACCCGGTTCTGAAAAAGACCGTGCGTCTTACAAAAAAGTACCATGCGCACGATGAAGCGAATGCGTTTCACGAGGGCGACGTCGTTCGCATCCAGGAATGTCCTCCGATTTCGAAGAACAAGCGCTGGGTGGTTTTGGATCAGGTGTCCGGCAAGGCATTGTCCGAGTGAAATGAACGCGGAGTGGGCTTGAGCTCCTTCGCCTGAAAGGTGAACTGCAATGATACAGATGCAAACTAATCTGGACGTCGCTGACAATTCGGGAGCGCGCCGGGTCATGTGCATCAAGGTCCTGGGAGGCTCCATGCGCCGGACCGCCACAATTGGCGACGTTATCGTCGTCAGCGTGAAGGAAGCCATCCCAAAGGGACGGGTGAAAAAGGGCCAGGTGATGAAGGCGGTTATCGTCCGGACCTCGTTTCCGGTCCGCCGCCCGGATGGCAGCGTCATACGCTTTGACAGCAACGCGGCTGTACTCATCAACAATCAGCGTGAGCCGATAGGAACTCGAATCTTCGGCCCGGTGCCCCGTGAACTGCGCGCCAAGCAGCATATGAAGATAATTTCGCTTGCTCCCGAGGTGCTGTGATGACGCAGCCGAAGCTTAAGATAAAAAAGGGCGATCGCGTGGTGGTGCTTGCGGGCCGCGATAAGGGTAAGCGCGGCGAAGTCCTGCAGGTGATACCGTCTGAGAATCGGGCGCTGGTCCAGGGCATAAACGTTGTCCGCCGGCATCAGAAGCAATCCGCACAGCAGGAAGGCGGAATCGTCGCCAAAGAGGCGTCGATTCATATTTCGAATATCGGACTCGAAGATCCCGCTGATGGGTCGCCTACGCGGGTTGGATATAAATTCATGGATGATGGGCGCAAGGTGCGTTTCGCCAAGCGCTCGGGTGAGGCGATCGATGACTAAGACAGCCCAAAGCTCCAGTGGCTACGTGCCTCGCCTAAAGACGCGCTATCTTGAGGTTGCGCGCCCAGCGTTGCTGGAGGAATTCAAGTACCCGAACCCGATGCGTGTTCCGCACATCGAAAAAGTTGTGCTCAACATGGGTATTGGGGAGGCCACGGCTGATCGCAAAAAGGTTGAGCAAGCGACCCGCGACATGACTTTGATTGCGGGGCAGAAGCCCGTGATGACAAAAGCGCGGAAATCAATTGCCGGCTTCAAGCTTCGCGACAATATGGCGATCGGCTGCAAAGTAACGCTTCGCAAGGCGCGCATGTACGAGTTTCTGGATCGCCTCGTAACGATTGCATTGCCTCGCGTTAAGGATTTCCGGGGCCTTAATCCCAAAAGTTTTGATGGCCGCGGCAACTATGCGCTTGGCATCAAAGAGCACATCATCTTTCCAGAGATCGATTACGATAAGGTCGAGCAAATCTGGGGCATGGACATCATCGTGTGCACCTCCGCCGGAACTGACGATGAGGCTCGGGCGCTTCTGAAACAATTCAACTTCCCCTTCCGGCAATAGGGCGAGGCGGAGGAGAGACTATGGCCAAGACTGGCATGATTGAGCGGAACAATAAGCGGCGGCGGCTTTCCGCCAGAGACGCTGAGAAGCGCGCCGCGCTGAAGGAAATCGCGAATAACAAAGAATTACCCATGGAAGAACGCTTCGCGGCGCGCTTGAAGTTGGCGCGGCTTCCGCGGAATGGATCGCCAACGCGCATTCGCAATCGCTGCGAGGTCACAGGCCGCCCGCGTGGCTTCTATCGCAAAGTGAAAATGTCGCGCATAGCGCTTCGCGAATTGGGCAATCAGGGGCTTATCCCCGGTTTGGTGAAATCGAGCTGGTAGGGATCATAGATCATGACGGTGTCCGATCCACTGGGCGATATGCTGACACGGATCCGCAATGCGCAGATGCGCAATCGGCCGAAGGTTTCGACCCCAGCATCGAAGTTGCGCGCCCGCGTCCTCGATGTTTTGAGAGAAGAGGGCTATATCCGCGGCTATGCGGAAATCGAGTATGGCGGCGGGAAGACCGAGTTCGAAATCGAGCTCAAATATTATGACGGCGCGCCCGTCATCCGCGAAATCAAGCGCGTTTCCACGCCGGGTCGTCGCGTTTATTCAAGCGTGCAGGAACTGCCGACGATCGCTAACGGTCTTGGGGTCGCCATTCTGTCTACGCCGAAAGGCGTGATGTCGGATACGCGTGCAAGGGCGGAGAACGTGGGCGGCGAAGTCTTGTGTAGCGTGTTTTAGGCACCGGTCAAATTTTACGGTGGCTTTTCCGGCCACCAGAGCAGTGTAGAAGAAGGTTTTGGACGATGTCCCGGATTGGCAAGAAACCGATACCTGTCCCGAAGAACGTGACGGCGACGGTTGACGGACAAAAAGTGACGGTGAAGGGTCCGAAAGGCCAGCTTTCACTGACCCTCGTCGATGACATCGAGGTGGCGATGGAAGATGGGGCGGTCGTTGTAAAGCCTCGCGCCGATACGAAGCGCGCGCGGTCCATGTGGGGCATGTCTCGCTCGCTTGTCGAGAATCTGATGAAGGGGACGACGAACGGCTTCACCCGAACCCTCGAAATTACCGGTGTAGGGTACCGCGCTGCGATTGACGGTAAGTCGTTGAAGCTACAGCTTGGCTATAGTCACGACGTTTTCTATCCCGTCCCGGAGGGCATATCGATTGCTGTGCCGAAGCCCACCGAGATCACGATTTCCGGGATCGAGAAGGATAAAGTCGGACAGGTGGCGGCCGAGATCCGCGGATTTCGGGGGCCGGAGCCTTACAAGGGCAAGGGCATCCGCTATCAGGGTGAGTTTATTCAGCGCAAAGAAGGCAAGAAGAAGTAGGAACGCACCATGGCCTCCACGCTCTCTAGTTTTGACCGTCGCAAGGCGCGGGTGCGCCGCAGTTTGCGGCGCTCGCAAGGCGATCGTCCGCGCTTGTCGGTTTTTCGCTCCTCAAAGCACATTTACGCCCAGATCATTGACGATGCCAAGGGACACACCCTGGCGGCTGCCTCTAGCATCGACGCCGAGTTCAAAGGCGAACACGAGAAGGGCGCCGACGTCGCGGCGGCTGCTGTTGTTGGTAAGCTTGTCGCAGAGCGTGGGCTGAAGGCCGGCATCAAGGATGTCATCTTCGACCGCGGCGGCTACATTTATCACGGTCGCATCAAGGCGCTTGCCGATGCAGCGCGTGAAGCAGGATTGAATTTCTAAGGATAGCCTCAGGCTAGGACTTGGGACAAAGGAAAGGGTAGGCTCGTGGCTCGAGAACCACGCGAAAGAGGCAGAGAACGGGACCGCGAGGATCGCGACAGCGAGTTTGTCGACAAGCTCGTTCACATCAACCGCGTCGCCAAGGTGGTAAAAGGCGGCCGGCGTTTCGGATTTGCGGCTCTTGTTGTCGTCGGCGACCAGAAGGGGCGCGTAGGCTTTGGTCACGGAAGGGCGCGTGAGGTGCCGGATGCGATCAAGAAAGCGACGGATTCCGCGAAACGGAATCTGATCCGCGTCCCGCTGCGCGAGGGTCGTACGCTTCATCATGACGTTCACGGTCACCATGGCGCGGGCCGTGTGTTTCTGCGCGCCGCGCCTCCTGGCACCGGCATCATCGCAGGTGGTCCGATGCGTGCGGTTTTCGAAACGTTGGGCGTTCAGGATGTCGTCGCGAAATCGATCGGCACCTCCAATCCTTACAATATGGTGAGGGCCACGTTCGATGCGCTTAAGCACGAGGATAGCCCTCGCGGAGTTGCTGCGCGTCGTGGCAAGAAGGTGAGCGAGATCGTGACCCGCAGGCGTGATGGCGCTGAGGGGGCGGCTGCGGCTCAGCCCGCCGAAGCGTAGGGGACGTTGCCATGCCGAAAGCATCGACAAAAAAGACACTGACTATCGAACAAGTTGGTAGCCCAATCCGCAGGCCGTACGATCAGGAAGAGACGCTGATCGGCCTTGGCCTTAACAAAATGCACCGCCGCAGGGTCGTCGCCGACAATCCGGCCATTCGCGGCATGATTAATAAGATTCCGCATCTCGTCCGCATCGTCGAGGAAAACGGCGTTCCGGTCGACTCGAAGAAGCGATAGGGGAAGCATTCGGCGCTGCCCGGAGAACAGATTATGAAGCTGAATGAGTTAAGAGATAATCCAGGCTCAACGAAGGACCGCATTCGGGTTGGGCGGGGTATCGGCTCGGGCAAGGGTAAGACGGCAGGTCGCGGCGTCAAGGGGCAAAAAGCACGCTCGGGTGTGGCGATTAAGGGCTTCGAAGGCGGCCAGATGCCCATTCACATGCGGCTTCCCAAGCGCGGCTTCAACAATCCGCTGCGGCTGAACTTCGCGCATATCAATCTCGACCGGGTGCAAGAAGCGATTGACGCTGGAAAGCTCGACGCCGCTTCGGTGATTGATTCCAAGGCGTTGATTGAATCCGGCGCGCTTCGCCGCGAGCGGGACGGAGTGCGGCTTCTCGCGCGCGGTCAGGTCAAGGCGAAACTCAACTTCAAAGTGGCTAAGGCCTCTGCCGCCGCGATCAAGGCCATCGAGGC
>JBAVVQ010000136.1:0-4525 GCA_049697375.1 Rhodomicrobium sp. | reverse complement strand
GCCGCGCTTGATGGCCCGGCGTAACTCCCGAAGGTCACGCTCGCGGCGACAACACATAACAACCGAAATCCTACTTTCATAATCACCCCTCCGTCCATTTCAAACATAATGCGGCCTACAAAGCATCAACCAGAACGCCTCGGCACACGGTGCTGTAATTTGTGATCCTCTGCGGGCACAGGCTGGGCGGTTGACTCGCACCTAGATCTTTACCAAGGGGCATTCAAGCGGACGGAATTTGCACAGTCAAGAATGCATTAACGATTGTTAACGACTTGGGGATTCGAGGTCACTACTGTGCTCCAACCTCCTGAACCTGCTTCACTTAAGGTCAACTTCATTTTCGGGACGGGCTTCGCTCCCTCCCTTGTATCGATCTGCAATAAATCGTGAATTGCGCTGATCGAGGGGAATCACGAGTATAAAATGAGTATCCCCTAAGATGCTTTCCCCATAAGCCAGAAGCTAAGCCTCGCTCCATCACCTGGAGCGAGGTCTTTTGTTTTTTGCCAGAAAAAGTGTGGGAAAGCTGGGCAAAACTCCGCCGGTCTGGCCAACGGGCAAAGCGGGCGCTCCGCACTTCGTCGTCCCGGCCAAGCGAAGCGCGAGCCGGGATCGCATAAAGGCAGGCGTTCCAATGTGTTACGATCCCGGATAGGGCTCAGCCCTTCCGGGATGATGGCAGCGGTGATCCGTAGGCGCTTTCGCCAAAACTCTATTTAGGTCAGCGCGGTGCGCCGCGAAGCAAACATGCTTTTCCCGCGGCGATCTTCCTTGAACGCTTCACGCAATGGCCTTGCGGCCTCTGCGAACGCCTCATTCTGGTGGCGCCAGGCGTCGGAGCAAGCCACACAGCAAAACTTCCGGCCTGCAGTTGCAATATACTCAAATTCGATGACTTCACCGGAGCAAAAAACGTTGTCGCATAGGACCATATCGTCTCTCCCGTTGTGGGGCGCGTACGCAAACAAGAGACTCGGGACCAGCACGGTCCGCAGAAAATCCTGCCCCGGTTGCGCCGAGCGCTTCCAGGATGTCCCGCGGATAGGGCGTACTAGCAACTTATTGACCCTGGCACAGCTTTTCGGAGGCAAGTTCGCTTGAGCGCTTGCGGGCGACGGGGTGCGAACTTGACTGCGGCTGTATAGGCTCGCGCTCTATGCCTCGAATCAGGCAAATAATATTATAGCGGATCCTTCGTCTCCTTTGCGAAAGATGTCCCCAATTTGGGCGCTTCTGTGGATGGGGCGTAGCGTCATCAGCTTTATTGTGGAGAAATCGCGTCGCGAGGCGCGCGCGGCTTGGCGGCTCGCGCTTTAGCCCTGCCCGCGCAAGGCCGCCTCCATGCAGACGAAGCCCTGATGATTTAAGCCGCGCTTTCGTCCTGCGCCTTGTTGTTCAGCCACTTCAGATAGAGGGGGCCGAAATGCTGGGTCTGGCGCAGCTCGATGTAGCCTTCGCGGGCGAGTTCGAGCGTAGCGCCGAAGCTTGAGGCCGTGACGGTGGACCCGAGAACAGGCGAGGGCTTGTACTCTTCCAGAAACTTATCGAGCACGGTCCAATCCGGCTCCGCGCCAAGGAGAGAGGTCAGCCGGTCGCGCGCCTGCTTGATGGACCAGACGACGCGCCCGCCCCATTTCACTTCGGTGACGGCGTTCTTCTGGCGCTGCTCCGCATAGGCTTTCAGAAGGTCGAAGATGCTGGCCTGAAAAACGGTTGACCGGATCACGCGAATGCCTTCCGGCATGCCGCGCGAGAACAGGTCGATCCCGAGGCGCTTGCGGCCCATCATGCTCGCGAGCGCTTCCCGCATCGCTTCGAGGCGCTTCAGGCGGAAGGCGAGCTGGGCGGCAAGCTCCTGTCCGGTCGGTCCATCCTGCGCCTGTTCCCGCTCGGGGAGCAGGAGCTTGGATTTGAGGTAGGCGAGCCAGGAGGCCATCACGAGATAATCGGCGGCGATTTCGAGGCGCAGCTCGCGGGCGGCGTCGATATAGGTGAGATATTGCTCCGCGAGTTCGAGGATGGAGATCTTGGCGAGATCGACCTTCTGGTTGCGCGCCAGAACGAGCAGCAGGTCGAGCGGGCCTTCGAAGCCGTCGAGCTCAAGCAGCAGCACTTCGGAGTCGTCGTCCGGCTCGACCCGCTCCGGGGTTTCGCCCCAGTTGGCTTCAGGGGCCGGGGCTGACTGCTCGCTCGTTTCGTCGCCGTTCTCCACGGGGCATTCTCCGCTTGACAATCTTAGCGGCACTTTGAGTGATTCACGCCGTCGCCGCCAGCGAATCCAGACGCGCCTGCTCCGCTGCTCCACGGTCAAAAGCTTGCGGCTCCTGCAGGCGCGCGAGCGCAGCCTCGAAACGCGTGAGCGCCATGCCCTCAAGATAAGGCGCGACGGAAGCCAAGGCTACCATCTCTTCCATGTTTCCGTTGCAATGCAGCGCAAGATCGCAACCCGCTGCGAAGCCGGCGCGGGCGCGCTCCGCAAGCGTGCCGGAGAGGGCGCGCATGCTGAGATCGTCGGACATGAGAAGCCCGTCGAAGCCGATAGCCCCTCGGATCGTCTCCCGGATCGCCTTCCCGGATACCGTCACAGGCGCGGATGGGTCGACGGCGGAGAAAACGACATGCGCCGTCATCGCTACGGGCAAGTGGCGCAGCGCGCGAAACGGCGCGAAGTCATGCGCTTCCAGCTCGGGCAGCGGCGTATCGACCATCGGCGGCGCAAGGTGGCTGTCCGCCATCGCGCGCCCATGTCCTGGGATGTGCTTCATCACGGGCACAATGCCGCTGGCGAGCAAGCCTTCGGCTGCCGCGCCGCCAAGCTCGATCACGGCTTCGGCCTCTTCGGCGTAGGCCCTGTCGCCGATAATGTTGTCCGCGCCGGGAACCGGAACGTCGAGCACCGGCGCGCAGGTGGTGTTGAAGCCGAGTTCATGGAGATCGTGCGCCATTAGCCGCGCGCAGAGATGCGCGGCGTCTTTTGCCTTCTCGCGGTCATCGCGCCGCAATTTCGAGAAGGCGCGCGCGGCAGGGTAGCGCGGCCAATGCGGCTCCCTCAGCCGCTGAACGCGTCCGCCCTCCTGATCGACCATGACGAGCATCCGGCCGTCGCCGCCCCCCGCTTCCTTTGCATCCGCGATGAGGCTGCGAACCTGATCCGGGTTCTCGACATTGCGCGCAAAGAGAATGAGGCCAGCGGGGCGCGTCTGGCGGAGAAAATCCCGTTCGGCGGCCGAGAGAGCCAGCCCCGACAAACCGCAAATTAAGGCGCGCCGCTGCATGCGTCCTCCTGAACCGTAGAGCCTCGCGCGTCGGACGTGCATTCGCGCCCATACTCCGCAAGCGCTCAAGCAAACTTGTCGCAGGCTATGGCGGCTCCGTCAACGAAGGGGCCGTCAAGCCTTGCCCCAGCCAGAGCGGGGGTCGCATTCAGCTGCTCCGGGTCGCAAGCAGCCGAACGGCTCGCTTTCATTACGCAGTCGCTTGACCCCCAACTGCGGACCTAACCGGGCTATTGAGTGGCGAGACGGCATGGCCAAGCGGGCCGTCGGTGACGCGGATTCTGATCCGAGGTAGCATTGGACGTTGTGACAAGCCAAAGGCGGAACATTTGTCCTTGGCTTGGCTTCTCCTGAGTATATAAAGTCCTTGGCTCCACCCCGGCTTCCCGCTGACCTGAGCGAAAAAGCCTTCAAGTTGTCTTCCTTTGAGCGGCAATGAACGGGTCCGCCGTCTCATTGCAACAATCGGACGCCGAAAGCGGCACTACACAAGGTCTCATATGCGCATTCACATTGGGTGCGAGCTGACGCTCGAACTTCCGCAAACGACGCCGATGATCGCGACTCTCCATGTGCACTCCGCGCGCGTGTCAGACCTCGAGTGTCCCGATCACCTGGTGACGAACCCGGCCGTGCCTGTCGAAGGCTACCGTGACAGTTTCGGGAACTGGTGCAACCGGCTTGTGGCTGCTGCGGGCGGTTCACCCTGGGGACCGATGCAGTCATCCGCGACGCCGGAGCATCGGATCCAGTGGACTTGAATGCTCTGCAACATCAAGTCCAGCATTTGCCGACGGATACGCTTCAGTTTCTGCTCGGCAGCCGCTATTGCGAGACCGACGCCCTGTCCGAAGAAGCCTGGCGGCTTTTCAAGCTTACGCCGCTCGGCTGGCCGCGCGTTCAAGCTATTTGCGACTTTGTGCATAACCATCTCGCTTTCGGCTACGAACACGCTCGCCCGACACGCACGGCGGCGGAAGCCTATGCCGAGCGGCGCGGTGTTTGCCGGGATTTCGCGCACCTCGCGATCACCTTTTGCCGCTGCCTCAACATCCCGGCGCGCTATTGCACGGGATATGTGAGTGATATCGGGCTTCCTCCCCCGTACGCGCCGATGGATTTTGCAGCCTGGATGGAGGTCTATCTCGGCGGGCGTTGGTTCACTTTCGATCCGCGCAATAACGGCATCCGGTTCGGGCGAATTCTCATTGCACAGGGAAGAGACGCCGCCGACGTTCCCTTAACAC
>JBAVVQ010000135.1:0-1685 GCA_049697375.1 Rhodomicrobium sp. | reverse complement strand
GCATTGACTGATGGAGAGGCTTGTTCGCTGAGTTAGGGCGCATTAATGGGGGTAAAAACCCCCGTGCTCCAACACGGCACGAGGCCGTGAGGCACGTCACCGCCCCGCAAGCGGGGCGTGGGAAGGGCCGAAAGGGAAAAGGGGAACAGCGCCCCAGCGGTTCGCCCTTCATGATCGAAGAAGGTCAGACTCCTGGGGCTCTCCCAACGACTGCTTCCTCACCAAGATCTGCCAATGGGGGCGCCAGCGCCTACAGGCGGGATAGGCTGTTGGAGGCAGACAGATATCGAAGACGCTATCCCCGTTTTCGGAGCCGGCTCCCGGAAGCCTTACGCCTTCTCGATCTCTAGCGTTACGACTGCGACCAGTTCCGGCAGGCGGTCGTGAAGGGTCTGCCAGACATAAGTTTCGAGCACATTGTCATAGTTGTGCCGATACACGTTGCCAGCGCCCATGATGGCCCGCCAGGGCAGTTCGGGATGACGGGCGCGAAGCTCGTCCGGCAAGCGGCGGGCAGCTTCGGAGATGATTTCGAGAGCGCGGGTGACCGCGTAAAAGGTCTTGCGGTCTTCCTTGAAAGCTTCAAAGGACAGCCCCTCGACAAACTGGCGCGCATAAAGCGCGTTGTCGCGGATATCGAAAAGCGCCATCACGGCCTTGTTGTCAGAAGGCATAAATGGCGTCCCGCTCGGCGGCGGGTTTCACATGCGGCTTGAGGGCGCTGCGGTTGGAAACATCGACGGGCTCGGGAAACATGTCCTCGATGAACTGGGTGATCCCGACATAGGCGTAGATGTCCATGGGAACGTCGGGAGCGATCTCGATCATGATATCGATGTCGCTGTCGGGCCGGTCGTCGCCACGCGAACGCGAGCCGAACAGGGCGGCATGCGCAACGCCGCGCTGCCGCAAGACGGCCTCGTTCTCTTTCAGCGTGGCGGTGATAGTGTCCGGACTCATAAGCAAATCATACCAAGGATCGACTGAAAAAGCGACTGGCATCCAGAACGCGAGTTCGCCTTACCTTCGAGGCGTCCGGCGATGTCTTCCGTTAACCGGTTCTTAACTGATTCTTCCGTGTACTGATTAGCAACGATCAATCTCGTGACCCTTTCCTGCCGCCGGCTTTTGCTGTCTATGCGGCAAAAATACAATCTAAATCATTGTTATGCAATGATATTATTTGTCATGAGGCGTCGTCATGGTCACCAAATCTCTTCCCTCCTTCAAGCACAGCAGCGTCGGCACGAAGACGCATAAGGAGCGCACGGCGACAGCGCATGTGAGCTACATCATGCGCGCCGAGGCGCGAACGCACTTTCAGGCCGAGAACATGCCGGACGGCGGCCGCGGCACGCGCGTGTTTTTCGACAAGCTCTGGGAAAAGGCGGGCATGCCGGAAAATGCCCGGATCTGCGACAAGCTCATGATCGCTCTTCCGGGCGAGCTAGCCCCGGAACAGCGGTACGAAGCCGTCCAGACCTTCATGCAGGATCTCGGTCAGGGCCGCATCGCCTGGTGCGCCGCGTATCATGAAAAGGGCGAGGATGCGCACAACCCGCATGCGCATATCGTTTTCAAGGACGCGGATATCGACACCGGCCGCAAGGTTATCGGCACGACCACCAGCGCCAAAGACGTTCGCGAAGCGCAAGAGCATGGCTGGAAGGTGCCGCCCAGGGCGA
>JBAVVQ010000134.1:0-2471 GCA_049697375.1 Rhodomicrobium sp. | reverse complement strand
TTACGATACCAGCGCAAGCCTTGCCGACACAGAGAAAGCCATCAGCGTGGCCCGGCAAGGACGCAATATCGTGGTCTTCCCCGAAGGCGCATTCACCCGCCGGGCCGGGCTTTCGGAATTCTATCTTGGCGCCTTCAAGGTGGCTGCGGAGGCAGGCGTGCCGCTCTTGCCCGGCATCCTCCGTGGAACGCGGTCCATGCTCCGTAGCGGTCAATGGTTTCCCCGCCGGACTCCGCTTAGCGTCACGATCGAAAGCGCCATCATGCCCTCCGGCAAAGACTTCGCGTCAGTGCTGCGCTTGCGCGATGAAGCGCGCCAGGCCATCCTTGCAGGCTGCGGCGAGCCCGACCTTGGGGAGCTGGTGAAGCCGCTGCATCCCCTTCGAGCACTATTCGAGGCTGGTGACTGGCAGGACGCTGACAAAAGTTCGCAGTAACGATCCAGGCAATTCTAGCGCTACTCGTTAGGCCACGTATGCAACACAGTCAAAGCAATCCGAATCCGGAAGGGGAGTTTCCCAACCCACTTGCAAAACAACAGGAGACCTTTCGGCAGCATTCGAGCATTTAAGTAAGGAAGGAAATACCGTAAATGACCGATGAAATCGGGATCTCAATCACGGCGACAAACTCGGGCACCGAGCCGGGCCGCATTGAAAGGCTTCTTGACGTGGTGGCGATCGTTCACAGCCTCTTGGATCGCAACGTCATCGACATGACGGATGAGGATACAGAAGAGGGAACCTACACCGCTTTTGTGAAGGCGCTTATCTCGATCCGCGATGACAACGGTTCGCTCATTGTATCGTGGAGGAGAAAGCCCTCCCAGAGGTGGAAGGATGCCTTCAAGACCGCCTGGGAAGCGAACTGTGAACATGATGTGCAGCACGTCGTGATACAGGCTGCTTAAAAGGGGCTCTGAAGTCGTTAGGGTGACGCGCCGAAAGGATTTTGAGGGCGCGATCCGACAGCTTGCGTACAGGGCGAACGTCTCGGCGCACGCCGCCATCTGCACGCCCCGTCCGGCCTCAATCTCGATCGGGCGCAGAGGGATGACCTTTTTTTCAGGCTTCCCCGTCTGAACAGCATGCGGCGAGCAAAAAATACAATAGCCGGCGTTCTCACAAAGCGGACCCGTTGGAGACGCCGGAATCTCAACTAGCTCAGTGATAAGGGGAGTAAGCAATGGAACCGAAATCGGTGCTAAATTACCTGCACTCCAGCATTTTTCGTAAAGTATCTGTTTTGGCTGCTGCCGGACTTTTGATTTCTCTCTCTACCTATGCAACGGCCCAGACTCCTTACGAAGCTCATCATTCCGATGCCGCACCGCAGGCATCGCCAGCCCAGGAGATGCCGCAAGGCGGGATGACGGGCGATCGAGAAATGATGGGAGGAATGATGAGCGGCATGATGCAAGGCCGTGGAATGATGGCCATGATAGGAAATTGCCCAATTATGGGCGGAAGCAATCCCTCCTATGCCGAAGGCCGCATCGCATTTTTGAAGGCCGAACTTTCCATCACCGATCAGCAAAAAGATGCCTGGGATGCCTATTCCGCTGCCGTCAAAAAGAACCTCGCAGGCATGCAGAACATACGCGAGACGATGATGACGGTAATGCAGGCCAAGTCTCCGGTGGAGCGGCTCGACGCGCACATCGCCGCGATGGAGTCGAGAGTGGCTGCGCTGAAAGAGCTGAAGCCCCCGCTTGCCAATCTGTACGCCGCGCTGAGCGATGACCAGAAGAAAAAGGCGGATGAGCTTCTAACTGGCATGGGTTGCATGACGTGAGAGGGGCGTGATTGGTCTTGGGGTCGTCATTTCGTGGCAGGCGTCGTTTTCGCAGCCATGAGGCGTGCTGTAGCAAAGCCCAGCGACTGGGTGTAGGCTTGGCCACAAGTCATAATGCGAGGTAAAAGTGTCATCCTCGCCCGGCAAAAAGCGCGCCATTATTGATCTCATGCCGCAAATAGCCAAGTTTAGGACGGCGTCGCTTTGACTTCGCCGGAGCTATCGCCGTCCTGGAGAAGTTAAATGGCACCCTTATCCGCGATACGTTCGATTGGGGGAGACTTCCTTAGACGGCTTGTTAGAGTGGCTGACGCCGCGTTGCGGCGGATAGGAGGCGTAAGCGAGTTCGAAACCGCGGATAATGGGCTCCTGCGCATTGCTGAGGGGCATGCCGAGCACGACTTTGTTTTTCGCGATGGCACCCACGTTCGCCACGGACAAGCTGTAATCGACTTACACTTATGGAACGAGCACCTCCCTCCCTTTCCCTATGGGGAGCCCGAATTGGGATGGAAGAAGCGCGTTCGGCAGCAGCTTATGGCAAGCTTGCACCGACTAGTCCTACTGAGTCACTAAGCCGCGCTTTTCAAGACTGCAAAGCTTCGCGAACAGAGTCATGAAGGCGATTCACGCATCGGGACGAGATGGGGCCTATGGATCGCTTGGCTTTGGAGGAGA
>JBAVVQ010000133.1:0-1952 GCA_049697375.1 Rhodomicrobium sp. | reverse complement strand
CGGACAACAACAACAGGCGGACGATTCTGAGCCGCGTTTCCGTGCCCAGCGCCGCCATCATATCAGCGTAGCGGGCACCGTTATCGTCGTGCGAGGGGATCGGACATCGGCACCCTCAATCCATAATCCTATAAATGCAGAAGTATAGAACTGTCAATCGGGTCTTCAAGGCGGCTAAGCTGGCTGCTGGTTAGCCTATTTTGCTCCACACGCCGCTCATGCGTTTGCGGCAGTTGAAGCGGTGGGCCAAAGCCCCGGGAATGAAGCGGCTGCGGCCGGCAAAGACATGCCGGTCGCCCGTGCGGGCCCGATGATGGGTATAAAAGCGCTGCGGCATGATCATTCTCAGTGTCGGAGACGCCAGTTTCGGCTCGTGGCCGGATCCAATTGTCGAACAGCGCGAACCTCTTCGATGGTCAAGTCCGACGGCCCGGTTGGTGCCGGCATAAACATCCAATCAGATGCCGGTGTACCATTCATATCCGCGGTCTTCCCAGAAGCCGCCCCGGCCACCTGCGATATGCTCGAAGCTTGCCGCAGCTTCGATCCGCATGACGTACTTGGCCATCTTGTAGCCGAGCTGCCGTTCCACGCGAAGCCGAAGCGGTGCCCCATAGGGAATCGGCAGGGGTACGCCGTTCATGTCGTAGGCAAGGATTGTCTGCGGGTGGAAAGCATCATTCAAATCGATGCTTTCATAATACTTCGTTTTGCCGGGCTCGCCGAGTTCTTCACCAAGCCTGTCGGCGCAATAAAAAACAATATATCTCGCCTCCGGAGCGAGCCCGGCACGTTGCAATACAACGCTGAGCGGGATTCCGGTCCATTTGCCGATGCAACTCCAGCCCTCAACACAGTCGTGCCTGGTAATCTGGGTTCTTGAGGGTAACGCGCGCAGCTCGCCGAGCGATAGACTGAGCGGTGTGCTGACCAGCCCGGCAACCTCCAGCCTCCAGTCCTGAAAGCCTGATTTCATAAAGCTGACGTAAGCGGGATCGTCCGGCTCCGTCGAGCCGTTGGCACGGAAATGAGGTGAAATCTCTGTCTCGCTGAACTCTTGAGCAAGCGATTGCCGTGACAAGAGAAGCCGCTGCGCGGACTTTGTAAGACTTTCGGCGCTATCCAAAACGCTACGTACGGTTGGGTCCTGGGGATCGCAGCCGGCAAAGACGCGTCGCCGGTTAATCGGGCTAGCCATGAGAACCTGCCCCGGGCTTGATCGCATACCATCCGGTGATCATGGAGCGAAGGTTGTTCCACACGCCCGACAGAAGCACCATCAGCACATGCACAACCACGAAGCCGGTAAGGATGAAAGCACATACGAAATGGACAGTCCGGGCTGATTGGCGGCCTTCCCCGCTTCAAGATCTTGCCGAGGATGGGGCGGCCTCCGGTGGAAATCTGCTTGGGCACCATGCCGAGCCAGGCGCCGAAATCGCGGCCCTTCGCGAACATGTCGCCGCTTCCGATGGTGGCCACCGTGGCGCTCGAGATGATCGGGCCGATACCCGGCACTGTCATCAGCCGCTCGCAGCCCTTGTCCTTGCGAGCCAGCGTCTCGATTTCGGCCGAGACCTCGTCGACGCGCTGATCGAGGCGGCGCCAATCGGAGGCCAGGGCCTCGATGATGCGGACCATGCGCGGCGACAGCCTGCTGGCGTGTGTTCCAAGGATGTCCGGCAATGCGCGGCGCAAACGCTGAATCCCTTGCGCCACCGCGATGCCGCGATCGAGGAGAAAAGCGCGGATCTCGTTCACCGTAGCGGTGCGCTCGCTAACAAGACGGGCGCGCACGTGGTGCAGGCCTTGAAGATCGAGCTGTTCGGCCGTCTTTGTCGCCACGAACCGCATTGTTGGCCGCTGCACGGCTTCCGCAACCGCCTCAGCGTCCCGGAAATCGTTCTTGTTGCCCTTGAGGAACGCCTTCACATATTTGGCCGGCATCAGCC
>JBAVVQ010000132.1:0-2405 GCA_049697375.1 Rhodomicrobium sp. | reverse complement strand
GCGCAGTTTCGGCTCCGCCGAGCTCAGATCGGATCACGCGACGCGGGCGCTGGCTGAGGAGCTGGAATCCACCAAGACCCTCCTTCACACCAGCCGGCAGGAGTACGAGACGGCTATCGAGGAGCTTCGCGCCGCCAACGAGGAAATGCAGTCGGTTGGCGAGGAGTACCGCTCGACCGCGGAAGAATTGGAGACGAGCAAGGAAGAGCTGCAATCCATCAACGAGGAATTGCAGGCCACAAATCAGGACTTGAATTTGAAGGTCGAGACGATCTCTCGCGCTCACAACGACCTTCAAAACCTGATTTCTGTAACCGATGTCGGGATGCTGTTTCTCGACAAGGATCTGCGCATCCGGCGCTTTACGCCAAGATCGTGGATCTCCTCAATATTACGGCCAACGATGAGGGCCGGCCCATTTCGGACTTCACCCACCGGCTCGTCAACCATCCGGGCTTGGGGCGAGACGCGCGCGAAGTTCTGGCCGATCTTTCGCCCCGCGAGTGCGAAGTCCGAAGCGACGCCGGCCGGTGCTATCTGTTGCGAATGCGGCCCTATCGAACCGTCGAAGACAAGATCGATGGCGTTGTTGTCACCTTCGTCGACATTACGGAGCGCCGTCAGACGGAAAACGATCTCGTCGAAAGCGAGAGGCGGTTGCAGCTTGCGCGGGAGGCCAACGCGCTCGGCATTATCGACTATAACGCCGAAGCCAACGAGCTTTGGTTCGATGCGCGCTGCCGACAGCTTTGGGGCCTTGGCGAGGCCGATCCCGTGACTTTGGATGTGTTTTTCGCGGGCATCGCCGAGAGCGACCGGTCGAAGGCGCAACAAGCCCTGAGCCAGGCCCTGGATCCGGCTGGCAATGGCGCATTTTGCGTCGAGTTCAGGATGGCGGGCAAACGCCAGGACCAATGGCTGCGGGCCCTTGGAAGAGCGTTCTTTACCGGAGCGGGCAAATCATCCCGGTCGCCCAGGCTTGTGGCGATCCTTCAGGACGTCAGCGAAGCCAAGGCCTGGGATTCGCACCAATTCCTTTTGATCGGCGAGCTATCGCATCGCGTAAAGAACACGCTCGCGGTCATCATGGCGATGGCGCGCCAAACGCTGCATGGCGCGACCAAGCCCGAGGCCATGAAAAAGTTCGAAGATCGCCTGTTCGCCCTTGCGGAGGCGCATAACCTCCTTGTGAAGAGCGACTGGAAGGGCGCCGAGATTGCCGTCATCGTAAAGCGCCTGCTGGCGTCGTACCCCGCATCCGGCGAAGGGCGCGTCACCATCGACGGTCCGGACTTGGTGCTGCCGCCTGCGCTTGCCACGCCGTTCGTGATGATCCTGCATGAATTGGCGACGAACGCCGCGAAATACGGCGCGTTGGGCGAGAAGGGAACTGTCTCCGTCACCTGGCGCATTGTGCTTCCTCGGACAGGAAGACTGTTGGAACTGGTATGGCGGGAAAGCGGAGGCCCCCCTGTACCCTCGGAAAGAGGGGCCGGCTTCGGAACCTACATCATCGAGCATGGGATGACCGACGCCAAGGTGGAGCAGCACTTCGAACCTGACGGCCTGGTCTGCCGGATTGAGGTGCTGCTTTAAGCTATCCGAGCCTAGGAGCCGCCACTCGCGGCGCGCCTTTCCAAATGGAGCGCTACTTCGGTTTGTGGCCTCAGGCGGCCTATCAGAAAATTAGATGTGGAACGGCAAAAAGCCGCGTTTCGAGCGGCAGCCTGGCACCGGGCCGGAAACGGCGGCTCAGCCGCCAAAAGCAGGCATTTCCGTAAATGAGCCCAATGTCCGAGTTCGGCCTGCTGCCGAAATCCAACGCTTAGTTAAATAGTTTCCGGCGAAGCATTCGTGGCGGATGAGAGCATCCGTCTCAGAAGGGTCGCAAGCGGTCCTCCGGATTTTCTCGGAAGCTCAAGGGCGTCAAGGCTGCTTGCAGATCCGAATGCGGTCATCGATGAAGAGGTCGAGGCAATCCTGCCCTTGACCCGAAGCTGATTCAGCTACCTTTTCGCCTCGATAGGTAAGGTTGGGTGAAAAGTCGAACAGAACGTCGCTGGCACGTTGAGATAGGCGCTGCGCTCCGGGACTGACGCTTTTCTTCAACCCACTAAGGCAATTTCGGCCTCTCGCGCCGCCGTGGTCGCCGGGCGATGGTCGGCGCCGATGAAAGTATAGACCATCGGCAGAACGAAAAGGGTGAAGAGCGTCCCAATCGTCAGACCGCAAACGATGACGATGCCAATACTGAACCGGCTCGCGGCCCCGGCCCCGGTCGCGATCACCATAGGGATAAGCCCGACCACCATGGCGGCAGTCGTCATCAGGATCGGCCGCAGGCGCACCGACGCCGCCCTGACAATTGCGTCACGGCGCTCGGCGTTGTGATGGCGTCGCTGTTC